>JAQUDG010000063.1 GCA_028685815.1 Desulfuromonas sp. | reverse complement strand
GGCGATAGCCCGGCAGATCGGTATCAAAAAGGTTGAAGCAGAAGTGGTGCCGGAACAGAAACTCGAGGTGGTGCGCAGATATCAGAGTACGGGCGTATTGGTAGGTATGGTTGGTGACGGTATCAATGACGCACCGGCTCTGGCACAGGACGATGTCGGAATCGCCATAGGTAGCGGCACCGATGTCGCCAAAGAGACCGGGGATCTGATTCTGGTTAAAGACGACTTGCGCGATATCGAGCGCGGCATTCGCTTGGGCCGCCTTACCCTGCGCAAGATTAAATAAAATCTGTTCTGGGCGTTCTTCTACAATACGCTCGGAATTCCCATTGCCGCTGGGGTGCTGTATCCCGCCTTCGGATTATATCTGCGCCCGGAATTTGCGGGCTTAGCGATGGCGTTTTCCAGTGTCTCCGTAGTAGTTAACAGCATGTTGCTGCGGCGCGGGTTTCGTGCCTGATCTACAATGCTTAAACTGCATGAGCGAAAAGTAGAGGAAGGTAGAGAAGAGGGTCGGCACATGGATGTGAAAATAAGACGCTCCAGCATATTTCTGCTTTTGCTTGTTTCTTGCGTGCTGGCCTCAATGGCCGTGGCATCGAACTGGCCTCAGCTCGAAAGTCGGCTAGAAGCTTGGGATGGAGCCAAAGAGGTGCAGCTACCGACAGGAATTGACCCCATAGAAGATCCGGTTTTTGCCCCCGTGGTGGAGATGCTGCTGCGCGCGGGTTTTGCGGTGCGGACTGATGGAGATAGTGCAGCGGGAGATGGTCTAATTATGGCCCAACGTCAGAGTGGCGATGAGGTAAGAATTGTTCTCACCCGCGCCCGTGACGGTGCGTTGCTTGCGGTTGAGTCAGTCAGGCGCCCTGCTGCTACTTTGCCTCGGGCGCATGTTCTTTCAACCGCGATCGTTACCGGGAAAGGCCGCTTGGTCGAACGTAATCAAGTAGATGCGCCCGTCCAGCACCTGCGCATCGAGTCTAGTTCCACGGCCAATACTATGGGGGTACGTTCTGAAACAGGGCACCTTCTCGGGGGCGATGTGCTGGTGGATATCCCCGGGCAACCGCGCAGTATAGCTGCGTGGCCGCTGATCTCATCGACGGCAGACGCTGATGGCACAGGTTTCCATCTGTTTGCTCTGTACGATAAAGAACTGGTTCATTTCCATTACTATTTCAAGCGCCGTTCCAATGCCCGTTCCCCTCATCTTGAGCGCATAGCCACATTCAGACCTGCAACCAGGGTTTCTCGCGCACTACGCATTACATGCGTCGATCTTGATGGAGACAATAGACCCGAACTGGCACCGGTGTGGGTTGAAGATATCCACAGTGTCGATGCGGGGACAGATTCGCGCCTGCATTCTTGGGTTTTGGGAGTGAGCCCGGACGGAAGCATGCAGGAGCGCAGCGCCGACCTCAAAGGTTATCTGGCCGAGGACAATGGGAAACTGCACCTGCAACAGCGGGGTGAATATACTACGTTCGAGGCGGCGGTATATGCTATTTCAGGTGCAGGTGGCGACCCAAAACGTCACTATATACGCAGTGCAGAGCCAATGGCTGAAACGGGGCACTGGGTGCTGAATCACTCGCGCTGGCCAGATAGTGGGCGCATCCTGATATGGAACGACGACGAGCGTCTGGTGCTGGGGGCATACCCCGGCAAGGCGGCGGCAGACAATTA
The DNA here is from genome assembly GCA_028685815.1 of Desulfuromonas sp. Lineage (GTDB taxonomy): Bacteria > Desulfobacterota > Desulfuromonadia > Desulfuromonadales > Desulfuromonadaceae > JAIVHC01. The sequence continues at coordinate 14,127 of JAQUDG010000063.1, read as the reverse complement.
TGCTGGCGGCACCCTCCTCTCTGATTTTGGTTCCTACCAGGGTGCAACCATCTATATCCCGCTGCAGGAGCCGGAATATCGCGGCGGTTTTTCAATCCACGATCGGATAAAGGAGCGCAAGGAACATGTGCCACGCCGGATGTTGCCCCATGCAGGATCCATCTTCACCACGGTGCGCGGGCGTGATGCCGGGCTCCCGCTGGTGGGGCGCGCCTCCGGGCGAGACAAGCTGGTGCAGATAGTTGAGGTAGAGATGGGATTGCAGGCGCGCTCACCTTTTGCGGCTGTGGATGCATTTATTCTGGATTTTGCGCTGTGGCAGAGTGCTGATGGAGTGCTGCAATCCGTATTGTTGCTGAACGAAAAGCAGGATGGCAGCGGGCGCGCCTACCTGCAACTGCAGGGGGCGCAATACTGACTATACTTCACCAGCTCTTCCGCTAAGGTTGGTGTTTAGGTTTATTTTTTATCCGTGAAGCCGAATTTTTTCATGCGATAGCGCAAGGTGTCGCGGCTCATCCCCAGCGCTTGCGCCGCCTTGGTTTGGTTATTGTCGTGCTGCTGCAGCGCCATAGCGATCAACTTCATTTCAACCTCGCTCATGGTTATCCCCCCCGGGGGGAGCCTTATCCGGAGTCCATCGGTGCTTGAGGTGGGGGCTGTTATTCCAGCCATCGTCAGCGCAGGCTCTTCCTGCCATGGCGTCATAACCTCTTCGGGCAGATGTTCAGGCAGAATCTCAGGCTCAGAACCAAGCATTACCGCGCGTTCGATGGCATTGCGCAATTCTCGCACGTTCCCAGGCCAAGGATAGCGCTGCATGAGTTCCATGGCTCCAGGGCTGACTCCGCTGAACCTCTTGCCATATTCTGCGTTCAAGCGTCGGATGAAATAATCGATCAAGGTGGGTAGGCACCCGCGCCGCTCCCTTAGGGGTGGCAGGCGGATAGTTAGTACGTTCAAGCGGTAGTACAGATCACTGCGGAATTCGCCGCGTTGCACCAGCGCTGGAAGATCGCGGTTGGTTGCAGCTACGATGCGCACATCCACAGTGAGGGTTTCCCGCCCGCCGACGCGGCGAAAGGTACGGTTCTCAATCACCTTCAAAATCTTGGCCTGCATCGCCAGCGGCATATCCCCTATCTCGTCTAAAAAAACGATACCCTCTCTAGCACTTTCAAAAATCCCTTTTTCTTTGGTGCTGGCATCGGTAAATGCCCCTTTTTCGTGGCCAAACAGTTCATTCTCGAGCAGATTTTCCGGAATAGCAGCGCAGTTTACCTCAATAAAGGGCTGCTCGCTTCGGGCGCTGTAGTCATGGATGGCCTTCGCGATTAATTCTTTGCCGGTGCCGCTTTCCCCAAGGACCAACACGGTTTTACAGTCACTCTCGCCACATATCTTGACGAGCTTGAATACTTCGACCATCTGCTCCGAACTGCCCACCAACTGATCTGTATGCACTTCACCCGTTTTGGTTGGGTCAGGGATAGGACCATTAAGCGCTCTTTGTGCCAAGCGTTCCAGGGTGTCGATCGCTGTTTTCTCCACATGGTCTAGCTTAAACGGTTTGCCGACATAGTCATCTGCCCCACCTTGCAGCGCCTTGATGGTACTATCCAGGTGCGCATCGGCAGTTATCATGATAACCCCTGTTGCGGGGCGTTCCTTTTTGAATCTACGTAGCAGCTCAATGCCGTTGGCATCAGGCAAACTGATGTCGAGTAGGATTAAGTCGGGCGTAAATGTATTGAATTTCTCCACCGCCTCAGCCCCTGTGCTGGCGGTTTCCACCGCGTAGCCGGCGGCTTTCATGGTCTCGGCTAGTGACCAGCACACCATTTTCTCATCATCTACAATCAGTACTTTTTGTTGCGCCATTGGTGAACACCTCGTGAAGCTTGGTTTGGATTTTGCAGTGTTTTGCCTGGTGTTGCTCAACTGCCTAGGCCCATGCAAAAAGCTTTCCCATTCGTTAGGCGGGAGAATGATGGAACATTCTTTCATATAGATGGAGCTGAACACCAGTGAATATTCCTAACCCCGTATTGGGGGTAATGTCAAGTTGGGGTAAATGCCCCAGCTTTAGTGTGGCAAAAAAAGCAAATTGGGGCAAGTCGCCCAGTTGGGTGGGTTACACGACCACCGTATGCGCACTCCTGGGACTGGTTGGATTGTTTCTGCATGTTCTAGCGGAAGATGTTTTTGCCCAGAGCGCAAAGGGAGCACACTGCGTAGGGACAATGGATCGCGGGATAATGGAGCAATCGCTGTCCTATCCGGCGCATATCTACTATGACGCGCTGAATGATGAGGTGTTTATCACCGACTCGGCGCATAGCCGCATTGTAGTGTGTAACAGTAACTATTTTCCGGTGTACGAATTTGGGACCAGCCAGAAAAATAAATATATCGGTGGAATGGCGCGAATAAACGGCAAGCTAAGCGTAGTCACCAGAGAGCAGAGCGGGGCTGGGTTCGAGGTGGCAGTGTTTGACGATGCCTTTTTGCCTACAGAGCCGATTTTTCTTAGTGGTTATCCAGAAGTTAAAGAGCGTGTCTTCCTCCCTTCACGCGTGGTTCAGGGGCTGGATGGAAGGATATATATAGTTTCAGAAAACGGCGGCCCTGTTTACGTCTTTACCCATAACGGCGCGTTTCTGCACCTGCTGCAACCCCATGATGTTGTGCTGGGGATACGTGAAGTGGCAAGCGTAAAGGATGTTGCTGTCGACACAAATGGCAAGCTTTACCTGCTGAGTGAAGAGCGTGGCAGGGTTTATGTATATGACGACAGAGAAATATTTTTGTTCAAGTTCGGACAAAAAGGGGGAGACCGGGGGAAGCTGGCGCGCCCACGTGGTATTGCCGTCAATACCTCCAAGAAGGAGATATACATCTCTGATTATCTGCGCCATGCCGTTTCAATCTACACCTTGCAGGGTGAATTTGTGGATGAATTTGGCGGCAAAGGTGCTGGGAAGGGCTGGCTGTATTATCCCTCGGACGTAGCGGTAGATGGGAAAGGGCATGTGCTGGTGGCGGATACATTTAATCACCGGATTCAGGCTTTTGTCCTGCCCTAAAAACTTGGCATTGCTAACAGCTCCTGGGTGCCGACGGGAGTCTGGTGTTTTAATAATGTTATTAGGAGGTTAAAAGATGAAGTGGAACAAATGTCTGGTTGTAGGTGCAATATTGATGTTCTTGAACGCGGGTATTGCCGTGGCCGCTGAAGAGGCGCCCCTCGCACTGTCTGACTGCAATAAGTGCCATAGCGCTATTGTGACGGATGTAACGCTTAACGGTGGTCTGCATTTAAGCGCAGTAAGCTGCCTTGAGTGTCACTTAGAGCACCCGCCGGTGGGAACTGAAGCGATCCCAGAGTGTGGCATGTGTCACGCTGCTGGGGATAATGCGCACTATCGGGTAGATAACTGCCTTAGCTGCCATAATCCGCACCATCCGCGCGCCATCGATTTTGCCGCAGATGCGCAGGTTAATCCGGTGTGTGTGAGCTGTCACGCCAATGAAGGTGAGCAGCTGCGGGAATACCCGAGTAAGCACAGTGATTTAAGCTGCACGGCATGCCATCTGACCCATGGTGAGTATTTGAGCTGTCTCGAATGTCACGGACCGCACGTCGAGGGGCAGACCTATCAGGATTGCTTCACCTGTCATAAGCCGCATAAGCCTACGCTGGTGCGCTATCCAGAGACTGCGCCGGTATCATACTGTTCTGGCTGCCACCCCAAGGCAACTAAAGACCTGGCTCAGAACAGAACTCGACACCACGACCTAACGTGTGCCTATTGTCACAAGACCCAGCACAAGGCTATCCCCACGTGTGAAACCTGCCATGGTGAGCCGCATGAAAAGTCGATGCATCAGGCGTTCCCTGCTTGCTTACAGTGCCATGTGGATCCACACGCGCTAGCAAAATAACATAGGCTATGGGTGTTTATTGCGTTTTTAAGGAGTTATGTATGAAGTATTTAGGTAGAAAAACCGCGCTGGCTGCAGCCATGCTTGCGTGTGCGGCATTGGTTTGGGGTTGCGTCGAATCAGGAGCAGGAATTAGCGGTGCTACAGGGGTACGGGCCCTTAAAAGCCAGGGCTACGAAGAGATGTCCGACAGCGCTCCCGCCAGCTCAGCTGGTGCTCCTGCTGGAGGAAGCTTTAAGGTTGTAGCGCAGGAAGGGCAGGAGCAACTGGTAGTTGTTGACCCCACAAGAGGGGAAGAGGCGCAGCAGGCACTCGGATCGGTGTATGATCTCGACCTGAAGCCTCTAAGCACACCTGAGTGCGGTCGCTGCCACTTTAGTGTCTTTACTGCCATTAAAGATGACGGAGGTAAGCACCAACTAGACTGTACCTACTGCCACGAAGAGTTCCATACCTATAAGCCTGGTAAAAACTGGGCCGATGTTGTGCCGGCATGTAATACCTGCCACGGAGCTGCACACGGACAAGACTATTTGCAGTGCCTCACCTGCCACGCAGATGCTCATGCTCCTGTGACATCTATGGTGGCGTTAAGCCAGCTCGAACCTGATTGCGCCAAGTGTCACCAACCGCAGGGACAAGAGCTGAAACTGTACCCCAGCGCACATACGGAACTGAGCTGCAGTAGCTGTCACCATACCCAGCATGGCAACATCCCAGACTGCAGCGAATGTCATGCTCAGCCCCACGTAACCTTCGAGGACAACAGCGGTTGTGTTGGATGCCATCCGGTGCACTCACCGACCAATATCGAGTACGGTACTCAGGTTGAAAACAACGTCTGCGCCGGTTGTCACCAGAGTGTGAACACCACGCTGATGAACAGCCAGAAAAAACACGCTACCCTCAGCTGCGTCTACTGCCATGCGCAGAGTCACGGCCATATCTCGACATGTCAGGATTGTCACGGTAAGCCGCACAGTGAGGCAATGCTCTCACGTTTTGGATCCTGCACCGAATGTCATGGTGATCCGCACGCTCTGGCCTTACCAGGTCAATAGCCTCTGTCTTGTGGTATGAAATTTAATGTAATGCTAGCTGGAATTGGGGTGCTGCTCTTTGTAGTGGCACCCCGGTTCAGTGCTGCCGATCCGATACATTGGAATGCCAACTGGAACTACGCTCGTAGTGGCGGAGACGCCCAGGATGTACGCTGGAACCTAGGTGAAACCTACGGCGCATCCATTGATCGAGATGTCAACCGTGCCACTAATATGGGTGGTGCCCTGCGTTATTCGCAGCGGCGCGACAGCGACGATCAGTGGCAGGGTACACTCAATCCGAGCCTGTCTCTGGGTCTGCGCAATGACCTCTTCAGTTTGCAGGTTGGAGGCAATGAGAGCCGCCGTAAGCGTACTGGTGCTGATGAAGCGATTAACCGCGCGCTGAGCAGTAGTTTCAGCACCTCCTTGGCAGATGTCTGGCCGCAACTTCGTCTAAATTACAGCCGTAGCGAAAATTATGACAAAGCATCACCGCCAAAGCAGGACAGCTGGAGTGAAAGTTACAACGGTAGTCTGAGCTATGCCCTGGGAGGACTCGAAGCATTCTACAGCGGACGCTATAACCGTAGTGAAGATGAGGTTGGAGCTACAGAAAATGACGGAACATCGCATTTAGCTAAGCTTGATGGCAGCTATACCTTCTTGGATCAACGCCTGCAGCTGAGCTTTTCTACCCAGTACAACGAAAGCGAAAACAACACCTATATAAAATCCGCTGCAGGAGATCGAATATTTATTCCCCAGTTTGTGTCGCAGCAATACGCCGGTTTTGACGATAATCCTATATTTAGCGCGCTGGAAAGCAATTCAGCCCTCGGAGATGGACGCGAGGATATCCCCGCTCTGGTGTGGAGCGAATCTGAAGATGAAGATTTAAGCATCGCTGCGCGCCTAAATAGTCAGGAACTTGATCAGATTGAAGTGGTGTTTTTGGGAGAGCCTGATCCTTTTTTCCGCTCCCAACTTCAGGCCAGCGTGTATGTAAGTAACAACAATCGGGATTGGACCAAGAGCTCGGTGGGTATTACTCGGCGCTGGGAAGAGGATACGGTGTTTGAGCGTTGGAGCTTCATCTTGGATCTGAATCAGACACTTAACGCGCCATATGTGAAAATTGTCCTGCACGAACCGGCGGGGGTGTGGGACCCCGTCCAGATCAGCGAGTGCATCTGGAGTCGGGCGGTTATTGCAGCAGGCGATGAAATAAAAACCACCAATACCTTTAAGCGCTATAAATATCAAACCAATGCCCATCTGCGCCCTTTTGAGGATTGGATTGTCACCGCCAGCTACGGATATGATTTGAGCCAACCGGGCGAAGGGGCAGAAACCGAAGAAGTTCAGCAGTCCTACGGTATTCAATGGCATCCTGCCGCAGTTCTCTCCTTTCAGGCACTCTACAGCGAAAATGAAACCATGGTAGAAAAACAGGAAACCGAGACTGGGCGCAACTGGACCATGTCGGCACAGTGGGACCCCCTCAGTACCTTAGCAACGGCCCTTAGCTTCAACTGTAGCGAAAACCTGCTCGACTCCGAACTGCAGAGCCGGACCTATACGGTTAGCTCCAGCCTGGTAGCACAGCTTTTGCCCGACTGGTCAGCCAGTCTAAACGGAAGTTGGTCCCAGAACGAAGACATGCTCAATGACAGCGAAACCACAACCACATCCTGGACCCTCGACACCAGTACGCAGTTGCGCCCTAGCACGCGTCTCACCATGTATGTCAATTACGGCTCGACCTCTACCGAGGCGATTCGCGGAGATGAAAACTCATCGAACTATGATGGCGGCCTAAATCTCAACTACCGCCCCTCCGACACTTTGCAGAGCAATACCAGCGTCAGTTATGCTGGTGATGACGACAGTGTGAGTGCAAGTACCAGCGTTTCGCTGCGCCTTAGCAGTGACCTGCAGTTCAATGCCGCCGCCGCATTTACGTTTGATGATGACGTTAGCCAAAATTATACCGCCTCCCTGATATGGCTGATGACAAAACGCTTCAGTCTACGTCAGGGGGTGCAGTATGCAACAGCTGATCTGGCCCAGTGGAGTTACTCCGCCAACGCCAGCTACAATTTCTAAGTGCCTTAACGTAACCCTTAACAGAAAATGCAGGGTTTATGTAACAGGTATGTTTTTTGCAAAACCAGTATCGGATGCGGACTGGCAAAGCGTGAAAGGCGATATGAAACCATGTTAAGCGATGGACATAAAGTGCGGGCAGCTCTGACGATAATTGTGCTGGTATTTTTAGCGGGGTGTGCTGCGGTTCCGAGCTATCACACCGACCCGGCACTCGCGACCGGCTTTGTGAAAAAGATTGCAGTACTTCCCTTTGAAAATAACACCTCGGAGCGCTTTGTCGAAAAGCAGGTACGTGACCTGCTGAGCACCCAAGTGATGAGCATGGGGTTTTTTGAGGTCCTAGAAAAAGGGGATCTGCGCCGTTTTCTTAATGACGAAATTGTAGGGGAAGATAAGACCTCCGTCCCTCAGGCAACAGCGCGCAGACTTGGGCGCGAGTTTGGCATACAGGCATATATGGCGGGTTCGGTCGAAGGATACAGCCTTGAGCGTAATGGGAGCTATTCCTATCCGGTGGTAGCTCTGACCCTGCGCCTGGTTGAGATTAATAGCGGAAAAATTCTGTGGCAGGCGAGCCATGTAGGCTCGGGCTACAGCACCAAAGACCGTATTCTCGGGCTTGAAAGCGACAATCTGCATCAGGTAGCCAGACAATTGATTGAAGATATGCTTCTAACCCTGACGTACTAACAAGGCGTCGGTTAGGGATTATAAGGAAGAGCGAAACGCACCGGACAACGTCCTTTGAGGAGAATTGCTTTGGCAGCTGTTATTCCCAGCACATCTGTAAGACTGTGCATCTATATATGGGTTGCAGCGCTGTTTCTGAGTGTTCCCGGCATTGGGTTCGCGCAGGAATCACGCCCGGTAATTGCGTTGTTGCCGGTGGCAGATTTCAGTACGGGGTCGTCCATGTGGGATCAAGAGCTGCAGCAGTCATTGCATGCGGCCTTACTCTCCGGCGGGCTTAACCTGGTTGCGCCTGAGCGGGTTCTGGAGGAGGTTCGCGCTTTACGCCTGCGTGATCTTGGGGAAGCTGACCGTTTTTCCTGTCGTCAACTGGGCATACGCTTAGGCTGCACCCATCTTTTAAGTGTCAGTATCGTCGAATCTGTTGGGGGAAATGCCCCATCGTTGGGTCTTTTGCTCCAGTTATATCACGCAGACAGCGGCATTCCGGTGTGGGGGGTAACGCGTACCTATTCCGCTGCCGGCCAGATTGCCCTTCTGGGCTTACAGCAAGATGCGGATCTAAACCATCTCCTCCGCCAGGCTACCGCAGATCTTTCGAGCTCGCTTCGGAGTATCCCTTCGAATGTCCTCATCCCCGTCGTGACCAGGGCGACGCAGAACTACGCCGTTGAGGTGATTGACTGTTCTAGTTCTCTAGTGCGCTGTGGGGGCAGTGTGCGGTGTCGGATTAAAATTCGCACCGAGGTTGCCGATATCAGCGCGTTTAAGCTTGAACTGGGCGGGAAGGATTTTGCCCTGCAACCTAGCGCCGAAAAAGGTGAGCAAAGAGATATCTATGTTGCCCTGCTTGAAGCTCCGGCCGAACCAGGGGTATACCCTGTCCGTCTGAAACACGCCACGGTAGAATCTGCGCTGGCGTATACCACCGTAACGCAGATAGAGGCAGTAAGTGAGGCGGCGCAACTGGAGTTAGAATCTTCAGCTGTGGCTGATGCCGCCCACAGCGTGCCGGTGTTCAGTCGGCGCCTGACGTTGCGTCCTCGCATGCAGAATAAGCGCCTTGTCGAAAAATGGACCTTTGAGGTTCTCGACAGTAGAAAAAACAAGGTTGTATCCCAGCAGAGTAGTGGTGACCTGCCCGCAGCGCTTAACTGGGCAGGAATCGATGCACGCAGGTACCCACTCGCCTCAGGGGTATACACGGTCAAACTTCATATCCAGGATGCGGCCGGTTTCTCCGCAAGTGCAAGCACCGAAGTGTATCTCCACCAAGCACAGGAAGAGCTAGCCACGCTGGAAAAAGTGCACAAGGAGGGGAAAACCGCGCTCCTGTTACGCAATAAAAATTCCATCGCAGAATCCCACAGCTGGAATGTCTATATAACCGATAGCAAGGATAATGAGCTGTATAAAATTTCCGGTACAACAATGCCGGCCAAGATTATCCTCCCTGAAAGCATAGCGCACGACCAAGAGCTTTTCTGTCAACTCTATGTTCAGGATAGCGTGGGCAACAGGTTCTGGACGAAAACCACCCCAGTAGGTCAATATATCGCTGCGGATGCTATAGAAAACGAGAATATTGAAGTGAAAAAGCAGAAATTTGTATGGAACAGCGGATTTTAATAGTAGCGCGTATAGTTATTCTGGCGCTGCTCTGCAGTATCGTTGGTTGCGCAAAGAGCGGGGAATATGTATACACTGCGGCGCCACAGTTGCAGGCACGCTTGTGCCGTGTGGCTCTGTTGCCATTGCTGAATGAAACAGAAAACAGCACTGCCTCCACCTTATGTTATCGCACCATGGTCACCGAGCTTATGGCTGCTCCCCAGATCCAGGTATGCAACCCAGCGGATATGAAGAACGTCTTGCGGCGTCGACAGATTTACCCCAGCGAAATATACAGTGCTCCGGCCTCTATTCTAGAGGGCATGGCCGAAGAGCTAGAGGTCGACGGCTATATCCGGGGTAAGGTACTCACCTTCACCCAGGAATATGCTGACGGCAAAACAAAAGTGCCGCATATCGCCCTGCAGCTCGAACTACTCAAGGCAGATGGTAGCCTGATTAGTCAGGTGTTTTATACGCGGGGCGGAGACGACTATCGTAGTCTGATGCATTACGGTGTGGTCTACAGCTACACAGAACTCGCGGCTAGAATGACACGCGAGTTAATCGCAAAATGGATTCAACAAGGGCAGATTGGGTGCAACTCCTAATCCGCCGATAAGAATATATAGGAGATTGTTACATGCGCTTATATTTAGGTTATATCCTCCTCACCCTACTCCTCTGGGTCAATCCTGCTTTTGCCTGGTTTTGGGACAGCAACACTCTGGCAACTATAAACCAGCAGGAATACACTAATACTGATTATATCTCCTGGTGGGAGCAATGGCGCGAACCGGAGATGGAGGTGCTGGATACTCCTGATTCCTTCATAGATTTTCAGCTCAAGGTGCAGGAAGCCGAGGCTATGGAGCTGTATACCCGCCCTGAATATCAGCGCAAAGTGCAGGTGTTCCTCAAAGTTCGTTCCCTTATGCTACTGCGCGAAGAAGCGATTCTTGCAAAGGTTGGTAACCCGCCTGAAGCAGAGCTCCGCCAGTTGTACGCAGCCAGATATCTGCCCAGCTTTACCCTGCTGGCGGTGCACCTTGATAACGAGGAGCAAGCGCACGAGTTTCTGGCAGCCGTTGCGACCCAGTCACCACAGGACATTCTGACAGAAATGGGATTGGCGCCGGAGGAACGTCTGGCTCGCTTGGAAAGAGCCTACGCCGAACGCCTTGATACCGCCGTATGGGAGCAGGTAGTCCAACTTGAGCCCGGTAATTGGGGTGCGCCATTCACATGGCACGACCAATGGAATCTGATGCTGGTAGAAGAGGAGCACCCGTTTGACGCGGATCACTTCGCCCACGTGCGTTCTGCCCTAGATAAGCAGTGGCGCAAAGAGAAACGTGCGCAGCTCAATCGCGAGTTTTTGGCTCAATTGCATGAAAAATACACCGTACAAATTTACACCGAGAATATCGAAGCATTGAGTGAGGCGGGGGTTCCCCCGGCTCTTGAAGGCAAGGCGGGCATCTCTTTTGATGGCGGGGAAATCCCCCTTGAATTACTGCATAAATCCGCGCAGGAAGAATGTGAAAAACGCGCCAGTGGCCGGAGTGATTTCACCTATACCCAGGCACTGAATATGGTGGTACGTGATATGGTGGCGCAGACCCTCACCGGTTTTGAGGCGCTGCAACGTCACTACGAACAACGCGCTCCGTTCAAAGAAGTCTACTCTTTTTACACTCAGTATCGCTTGGTTAAAGAGTTGGAGCAGATGGTGCTGAAGCCGCAGGAACTTGAAGTGAGCGCAGCCGAGATAGAGCAGGCGTACACAGAACAGCTGCAACGCTTCTCCACCCCAGAGGTGCTCTACATGGCCCAGATAGAGACGCGTGAAGTCAAGCTGGCGCAACAGCTCAGGCAGAAATTGCAGCAAGGTGTGGCGTTTGATGAAGTCGTGCGCCCCTTGGCGCCTGAAGGGATACCTACGCGCTGGATTAACCCGCAGGAAGAACCCGAAGCCATGCAGGTCGCGCTCCAAGGGCTGGCTCCAGGGCAGAGCGGAGTGCTCGATATTGGCGACAGGGTGTACTTTTTTAGGCTCATCCATCGTGCCCAAGAGCAGATACAGCCACTGGAGCAGGTCTCCGAACAGCTACGCGCCGAACTGGAGCAACAGAAGCGCCATGCGGCGCTAGACCGCCTGCATTCTCGCCTGCGGGAGGGCTCCACCATTGAGGTAGATCAGCGCGTATGGAAGAAAGTTTATAAGGAGGTGGCGCGTGAGGCGTAATCTCATTTTCATATTTACAGCGCTAGTATTGGTGGCGTTGATGTGTTCTTGCTCCCCCCGCAGGCAGCAGCGTTTTGCTATCCAAAAAAACTGCCTAGAGTGTCACGAAGAATTCAAAACCATCGCGCAACAGCCGGTTCCCCATGAGCCGGCCAAAAAGAATAATTGCAGCGCTTGCCACCGCAATCACGGCATTATCGGAGGGGCGTATCTGCTCAAATCGGTGCCGGAGGTGTGCTTTACCTGCCATGAGCAGCTTCGCCCATCCCAACTGCTCAGCAATGTACATCAGCCGGTGAGCGCAGGGAACTGCGGTGGGTGCCACAAACCCCACGGGAGCGAACATGCAAAGCTCCATCCTGTAGCGCCGCAACAACTGTGCTTTGAATGCCATCCCCGCACCGGCTTTGACTCCAACGTATCCCAACTCCATCCGCCGGTACAGCAAGGGTGCGGCACCTGCCATGCCCCTCATAGCAGCAGCGCAGCTATGCTTCTACTTCAAAGCGAGACCCAGCTGTGTGCTACTTGTCACGTCTCCGAGGGGTTGAATGCCGCCCATGGAGGGATTCCACTCACTGGATGTTCTGAATGTCATGATTCACACGGTGGCAGAGCCCCAGCCCTGTGGCGGCGTTCCGTCCATGCGCCTGTTGCCAGCAGCCAGTGCACCGATTGTCATAAGCCCGGCAGCGCTGTCACCCAGGCTCCCACAGATCGACTCTGTTCCCTTTGTCATGCCACGGTGCAGCAACAGGCGCAGCTCAATCAAGGACATGCCCCGGTGGTGGAGGGCAACTGCTCCGCCTGTCATGTGCCGCACGCCAGTGATTCTCCGTCTCTGCTTAAAACTGATAGCAGCAGCCTGTGTCTTGGGTGTCATCCCAAAATCCGCGTTGGTGGGGCGCATCATCCTGACGCGGGTGAGCGCGATTGCCTTGAGTGTCACGCCCCGCACCAGGCCGCAGCGGGAGCCGACAACCTTCTCCGTGCCCCAGCTAGCGGAGTTTGTCTAAAATGTCATGCCTATCCAGAGCGTTCCGCCACGGTGCAGCACCCCCCGGTACAGCAAAATGACTGTCGCCGGTGCCACCGCATGCACGCGGCGGGTGCCCCCGGCTTGCTTGTAACTGCGCAAGATAAGCTCTGCAGCAGCTGTCATTCTGGGGTACGGCAAGATATGGCGGCAACGTCGGTACATACACCTCTGCTCCAAGGTAAATGCAGCGCCTGTCACGCTCCGCACGGGGCAGCGCAACCTGTGTTATTGGAGGCACCAGAGCCACAACTATGCCTTCAGTGTCACGAAAACACCGCAGCTCAGTTTGAAGCGAATTCTGGGGCGGGTTACGGCCATCCGCCATTCGAGCGCGGCAAATGTCGCGACTGTCATCAGCCCCACGCAGGCGAAAATAGCTTCCTGCTCAATCAGCCCGAAGGCGAGGTGTGCTTTACCTGTCACGCCACGGCCAGACCTGGCGCTACGGCGCATGAGCATCAGCCCTTTGCCACCCAGCGCTGTAGCGCATGCCATCAGTCGCACGGCAGTGCTATCTCGGGATATCTGCGCCGCGAAAAACCAGGCCTGTGCCTCGGGTGCCACCAACAGATAGATGACTTCTGGGAGACCGGTAGTGGGCATAAGCCTGCCGTAGAGGGGAAGTGTGCTGCGTGCCATGTCAGCCATGGCGGAGACCATGCCGCACTACTGACACGTCCGCGTGCGCAGATTTGCACCAGCTGCCATCAGGTCGATACCCCCGAAATGGCGCGTGCCCATGGCGGCATACAGCTCTCAGTGCAAATGTGTACCACCTGTCACGACAGCCACGGCGGTCCGACAGCTTCATTGATGTTCCCGGTTCAGCATGCCCCGTTTGCCGACGGCAAATGCGCCTCCTGCCATGAGGAGAAAAACAAATGATGTATCGAAATATTAGATGCAGCAGGTGGAAGATCCTCCTTGCAGTTGTCGCGCTAGTGCTCTTCCCTGCCTGCGTGAGTCTGGCGCTTAACTGTGTCCAGTGTCATGACAGCATCCACTTCAAAGGGACTTATGAGCACGAACCGGTGGCGCGTAACCGCTGCGACTCCTGCCATAGCCTGCACGCCTCTCGCCACGCGGGTTTGTTGCAGCAATCGGAGGCGCAGCTGTGCAACGGCTGCCATGCTGAGGTAACAGAAGCCTGGTCAAAGAGCTCCTACACTCACAGCCCGGTACATAAGGGGGAATGCACCAGTTGCCATGCTCCCCATGCCAGCGCTTTCAAAGGGTTGCTCAAGGATCAGCAGAAAGAGGTGTGCGCCGCGTGTCATACCAGCTTGAGCGCCACGCAGGGAAAACAGCACGCCCCCTTCAAAAAAGGGCAGTGTGCCAGTTGCCATGCCGTCCACGGAAGCGAGCATCAGGGCTTGTTGCGGAGCGAGGATTCTAAATTGTGCCTCGGCTGCCATAAAACCAATTCTGCTTGGCAACAACGT
>JAQUDG010000062.1 GCA_028685815.1 Desulfuromonas sp. | reverse complement strand
GTGGGAGCCTATATAACCTGCCCCCCCAGTTACGAGAACATTCATTTCAACTCCTCAAGAAATCTACTCTAATTCCACCACCGAGTGGTCGCCCATACTCATGCTTTGCGACGCCCCCACCAGACGTACGCTATCTCCGAGGATACTATGTCGCAACAGAACATTCTTCACCTCGCTATCGGCGTTGAGAATGGAGTCGCTTATAATCGCACCCTCCACCACCGACCCACGCGCAATGGACACATTTGGCCCGATTACGCTATTATTTACCTTTGCACCTTTGCCGATGTGCACAGGCTCGATAATGACCGAGTTGATGCACTCGCCGGCGCAGATATTGTGTTCGCGCAGCAGGTACCGGTTGGTCTCCAATAGATTCTCCGGCTTGCCACAGTCGAGCCAGGCGTCGAGGAGAGGCGCACGCAGTTTTTTACCGGCCTGAATCATCCGCATGAACACTGCAGGGAGATAAAACTCCCCTTTTTCTTTTTCTCCGGCGTTTATACTCTGCTGCAGGTACTGCATGAATGACTCTCCATCTTTCAGATAGAAGAGCCCCACCTGCGCCAAACGAGAAATAGGCGTGTCGGGTTTTTCCACCATTGCGATGATAAAATCGTCACGCACAACATTGACGCCGAAACGCTGATAGTCTTCAACCTCATGTGAATACACAAGCCCGTCGCAATCCACGCACAGTTCGGCTATCTTATCCAGAGCGGTGATAAAGATGGTGTCGTTGAATACCACCAACACATCGTCGCCAGGCAAAATTCGCTCCGCGGCTAAAAACACCGCGTGCGCTGGCCCGAGTTTTTCACGCTGGGGGATATAGGTACATGGAAGGGTCGGAAAATTCTGCCCCATAAAGTCTTCGATCTGGGTACCATTATCGTCCACAATGAAGATATACTCTGCAATATCTATCGCTTCAAGTCTGGTAATGATATGCTCTAGCACGGTTTTACCCGCCACCCTTACAAGTGACTTCGCTTTTGCGTGGGTATGGGGTCGCAGGCGAGTACCTCGACCGGCAACAGGTAGAATGACTTTCATACAAGAAACTCCTCAGGCTGGAAACTACATGATTTTAATGCTACTACATACCAGCTTAACGCAACAAAACCAAATTACACGTGCGCCGGCACTGCACCAAATTAACCGCGCCTCTGCAACTCCTCTTTTCGCTCCACCTCCATCCATCGCTACCGGGTATCACGGCTGATTACATAATGCTACGGAATCACAGAAATTCAAACTCACACCCCCTGCTGCTGTTCATACTCCTGTCGCTGCTGCTGCATGCGCTGCTGCCTCTTGTCGCCCCTGAACTACTGCCCTCCAAGGAAGAACTCCCACCTGAGCCAACATACGTTGAGATTCAGCCCATTGAAGAGGTGCGTGAAACAATTCGGGTGCAAAAAACGGAAGAAAAAGAGGTAGATACCCAGCGGTTGGGGGAAGCCGACCAGCAGGTTGTGGAAGAGCAGGCCCCGGAAGGTTATGATTTTGAGGATAGCGCCCCAAGCGTGGCGCAGGCAGAGGCTCTGAAAACAAAGGTACCAACCGAGCCCGCCCCGCCGGAAACCGCGCAGCAATCCGAACCTGAACCAGCCATCGAACAACCTGCGGACGATGCTTTTAGGCCGAAGCCACAACCGGAAACCAGGCCGATGCCCGACCTACAGCAACTGTTGCAATCAAGCACCCATGCCGCCGCCGATATTGCGCGCGAGACCAGGGTGAAACACCGTCCCGATGTTGCTCCGGGCGAGGCGGTATGGCTCAACATGCGGGAAGATCGTCTGTTTTCCTTTTTCAATCGCTTCAGAAGTGGGATATACGGGGTATGGAACTACCCGCAGGAGTCCATTGAACGCAGGGAACAGGGCACAGCCTTATTGGAGATAATCATTAATCGCGATGGCAGCGTGGAGGATGTCAATCTGCTCTCAGGCAGTGAATTCGAGCGCCTAAATCGAGAAGCCATTGCCGCCGTATTCAAGGCGGCGCCCTACGGCAAGCTGCCGGATAGCTACCCAGAAGAGCAGCTGCGCATCAAAGCGTATTTTCACTACCAGCTTGGCGGCGCTATGCGAATTTTCGGGCGTTAAAAAAGGGTGCCAAAAAATTCCGGCACCCTTCTGGTGGACAGGTTCAGCGTGTTTACAGCATTTTATCTCACCCGCTGACGTGCGCTCTGCACCGTATTCTCCAGCAGCATGGTGATGGTCATAGGGCCAACACCGCCGGGAACTGGAGTGATATAGCTGGCACGGGCCGCTGCGGCTTCAAACTCCACATCTCCGAGTAGGCGTCCGTCCTCCTGGCGGTTGATCCCGACATCGATCACCACCGCACCATCCTTGATCCACTCACCCCTAATCATTTCAGTCCGCCCCACTGCGGCGATAACCACATCGGCACGTCTGACGTGCGCGGCTAAATCACAGGTGCGGGAGTGACATATAGTCACCGTTGCGTTCTCAGCCAGACACATCAACGCCACTGGCTTGCCGACGATATTGGAGCGCCCTATAACTACTACTTCCTTGCCATTAAGGTCATACTGGATCGATTCAAGCATCTTCATCACCCCATACGGGGTGCATGATTTAAAGGTTGGATTGCCCGTAACCAGACGCCCGACACTTACCGGATGAAAACCATCTACATCCTTTTCCGGAGCAATAGCAGTAAGCACCGCATCCTCATCGATATGAGCAGGTAGCGGCAACTGCACCAGGATGCCGTCGATGCGCGGGTCGGCATTAAGCTTGTCAACCAAGGCTAGAAGCTCTTCCTGCGTAGTTTCTGCAGGCAGACGATGTTCGTCCGAAAAGATTCCAACCTTGGCGCAGGCTTTCTCCTTCATGGACACATACACACGACTGGCCGGGTCATCCCCAACCAGCACCACCGCTAGTCCAGGCACAACACTCTCGCGCTTAAGTTCTGCCACACTCGCGGCCAGCTGCTCGCGCATGCTGGCGGCCAAAGCTTTGCCATCGATAAGTGTTGCTGCCATCGGAACCTCCATTAATTTTTTTGTTATCGCTTTTATTTTTATATATTCTGAGACAGCCACCGGCTGCCATTTATAGAATTACGCTCAGCCAACCTTGCTGCACTCGCCCGCTTTAGCCTTGCTGCAAGTAGATGGTGCGGCGCTACTGTAGCCTTGTTCGTACCAGCCGCCCCCTTTGAGAGTAAAAGCGGTAGAAGAGATCAGCTTCTTCACCCCACCCCCACATTCTTTACATTCCTGCAAGGGTGCATCGGAAAATTTCTGGCGTGCTTCGAAAACCAAACCACACTTATTACACTCATATTCATAGATAGGCATTGTCTCAATCCCTCTTTTTAGCACAGATTTTATTGGCGGCAGGCTAATACACTTAAAAGCAGGGCGTAAGGTAGTCATATAGCAGGATTTTGTCAAGAGAGCTCGATCTCCCCACCGGCACCGCGCTAAGAGAAACAAGAAAATCTGCAACTGGCATATAAAACACGCCACATCTATTTACCCATCCGCCAACATATAAAAGATGGTTCGGGAGGCAATGCCATGGTAGAATCGTCGGTATACCAACAAGTAGCGAAGAAAATATTGTGTTTCCTCTTGATCCTTGGCAAGAGAAGGGTCAGCAAAGCTATCCGTTCCACTTGTCCCTCCTAAGGGGATCACTCGCACACAGCGGAGTTAACAAACCAGTGCCGGTAAAGAAATTTATTCAACATAGTGAAAACCTTACCCTCCCAACGCTACCGGCGGTGGCAACCCTGATTCTGGAAGAATTGGGTGCAGAAGAGATAGACTTTCAGACGCTGGCTCAGATCATAACAGCGGATGCAGCGTTAACCGCGCGTATCCTGAAAATAGCAAACTCTTCACTCTTCAGCCCTGTAGATAACATAGACTCAATCCATACGGCACTGACTCGTCTGGGGACAACCTTAGTCACCAATATCGCCCTTTCTTTCGTTCTAGAGCATGCTTTCAATAAACGCTCACTTAAATCGACATTCGATTTCAATTACTTCTGGCGCCACGCCCTGACCTCAGCTGTTGCTGCCAGTCTGCTCCACAGCGAGCTCTATCATGACGATAGCAATATCTTCATCAGTGGACTGCTGCACGACATCGGTATTCTGATTGCCGGCAGCCAACTTCCAGAATACTGTGACCTGTTCAAGAATGATGCAGATATATGCGACAACCTCAGCGGCAAAGAACATGCTGCTTTCGGATTCACCCATAGCCAACTTGGAGCCGAGGTTCTGCAGTCCTGGAAGATTCCGCCAAGTATAGCTCTGCCAATTCTGTATCACCATGACCCAGACGCAGCGCCACCTCAATATCGCGATACCGCATTTGTCATTCAGGTGGCCGACAAAATAGCCGATATGTTTCACTCTAGGCCGTCGGCTAATAAACTTGGGGTGTTTGAACAAATGCTCCATCAAGAGAAAATTGATCAGGACAGCGCGGATCGCCTCATTCACGATATTTTCAGCAAAAGCTTGAAAACCTTAGCTTATTTTGAAATACCCCCTGACAAAATCAAGAGCCCGAGCCAATTGCTCCAGGAGGCCAATGCAATCCTGTACGATCTCAATATGGCCACCGATATGGAGCTACGCACCATAAAAAAGGAGCGTGAAACCCTCATAGAGAGCTCTAAGCATCTCTACAGTGCCAATGCGGAATTGAGCCGCCTGGCTTTTGAGGATGACCTCACTGGCTTGCATAACGTACGCTACTTCCATGATTATTTTCAGCGCGAAATGCAGCGTTCACTCCGTTACAAGAGTTGTTTTTCCCTGCTACTTCTGGATCTGGATGACTTTAAGCGGGTCAATGATTCCTACGGGCATCAGGCTGGGGATCGAGTGCTGCAATATTTAGCAGATATTATCAACAGCACCCTACGTCAGGTGGACATGGCGGCACGTTATGGTGGCGAGGAATTTGCCATATTCTTGCCGGAGACCGGGCAGGCAGAAGCAATGCTCATTGCCGAACGTCTGCGGCACCGGATTGAAGAGCACAAAACCCCTTGGCAAAAACACAGCATCAGCGTTACCACTAGTATCGGCGTAACCTATTTCAACCCAGTGCAGGGAGAAGCCTGCAAGGATGAGATAATCGCACGCGCCGATATCGCCATGTATCTAGCTAAGCAAGAAGGTAAAAACCGAGTCAAGTTGGCCGAAAAACACACCCAGGTGATTTGAGTTTTGTTTTTCCTTGGAGCCGTATCTCTGATCTGGGCTTTTTCGTTCGGCCTTATCAAAGGCCACCTGACCACCATCGACCCCAGCCTGGTCGCTGCGTTGCGTCTGGTACTTGCGGCGCTGGTTTTCCTCCCCTTTACCCGCCTCAAACCCTGTCCCATCTCTGCGCGTATACTGTTATTTGGTATCGGCGCACTGCAGTACGGGGTCATGTATACCTGCTATACTGCGTCTTTCGCCTATTTACACGCATATCAAGTAGCTCTGTTCACCATATTTACCCCGATATTCGTCACCATTTTTAACGACCTGTTTTCTGCCCGTTTTCACCGACGCTTTTTCACCATGGCTTTGCTGACCGTAGTCGGAACCGGGGTGGTGCTATACCGAGATTTCAGTACTGCTGAATTTCACACCGGCTTTTTACTCCTGCAAGGCGCTAACGCCTGCTTTGCCTTTGGGCAGGTTGCGTACTGTAAGGTGATGCGCAAGCTTCGCCTGCGTGACAGCAGCATTTTTTCTCTTCTGTATATGGGAGGTTTTGCCGCTACACTCCCCATGTTGCCATGGTCCAGACTCGGGCAGGAACTAACACACATAGATGCCCAACAATGGCTCACTTTGCTATATCTGGGAGTACTGGCTTCGGGGCTGTGTTTCTTCATGTGGAATTATGCAGCTCGTACAGTCAATGCCGGTGTCCTTGCGGTAAGCAACAACCTTAAAACCCCTCTAGCCATCGCCTGCTCCGCACTGTTTTTTGGTGAACAGATCAATCTATTCCAACTGTTGACTGGCTCGGTCATCATCCTGGCGGCTCTAATCCTTAACCCAGGCTCAAAGCGCGCCTCATAAATGAGGTGTCCGCTCCAGATGTCTTGAACCGCTGAATTTTATCCCTGCATAAATACACGGTCCCGTGCTAAACTTCCGCGCGACAACAGGGTAAACATTTGGCATCGCTGTACCTTTACGGTCGGAGTAACAGACATAGCGCAACTACGATGCAGAGGCAGGATAAAACACAGGGCATAATCCATAAGGAATTTATCTGATGACCAGTATCAACCCCCGTCCGGGGCAATCCATCCTCATAACTGGAGCCTGCCTAATCGTCATTCTGGCAGGACTCAAAAATGCACAGCAACTCGTGGTCCCCTTTTTTCTGGCTACGTTTATCGCCATCTTATGTCTACCGGCTTTGAAATGGCTTGAAAAAAAACGGGTGCCAGGAGTCGTAGCGGTACTTCTGGTCATTACTATGGCGCTACTCTTCGGTCTGATACTAGCGCTATTTATCGGAACCTCGGTTCGCGACTTCACCCTCACCCTGCCCACCTATCAAGAGCAAATCCGTGAAGAGACCAAAGCCCTGTTTACTTGGCTGAACAACTACGGGATTTCTATCTCGTCTCAGGTTGTGCTCGATTATTTCGATCCCAGCGCAGCCATGAAAATCGCCGCCAACACCCTAAGCAGCCTCGGCTCGGCCCTGACCAATGGCTTCCTAATTATGCTCACGGTGGTATTCATTCTGCTTGAAGTAAGCACAATGCCCGACAAGCTCAAACTGGCGCTGCCCCAATCCACCGCTTCACTGGAAAACTTCACCCGCATAACCCTCAGTGTGCAGCGGTATCTGGCCATGAAAACAATCCTAAGCGCTATCACCGGCGTTATAATTACTCTCAGCATGTTGATACTCGATGTGGATTATGCGGTTTTATGGGGACTGCTGGCTTTTCTGCTCAATTATATTCCCAACATCGGCTCTATTATTGCCGCCATACCAGCTATCCTGCTGGCCCTGATACAGCACGGCATTTTCAGTGCCCTATTTGTTGGCGGTGTATATATTGTGGTCAATGTGGTGATTGGCAATGTAGTGGAACCGCGCTTTATGGGCAGCCGCCTCGGACTCTCACCCTTGGTGGTATTTGCTTCGCTGGTATTCTGGGGCTGGGTTTTAGGCCCCGTAGGGATGCTGCTTTCCGTTCCGCTAACCATGATCCTCAAGATTGCCCTCGAAGCCACAGAGGAGTGGCGCTGGCTGGCAGTATTGCTCAGCTAGAATGAACATTACAGGGCATACACGAAAGGATATATCCATGCAAAATAAACAAAACCTCAAGCCGGAAAACTATCTTGGATTTTTTCTCCTCCTTGCGACCTTGATGGCTTTTGCCGTTATCGTAAAGAGCTGCAACGTCGCGGGCTATCAGGCAGAACGAGCGGTTCAGCAAAGTTCAGGATCACTTAAAATTGACCAGCGCCGCTGAAATACAGATATTTGTTTCCACGCGCCCACACTTAAGTCCTGCCGATGAAGATCTGGCGCGCGCCTTGGTGGCAAAGGGCTACGCCGATCTATACACTCTGCGTCAGCGTCTACAGGGGATGTTCCCGACTCGGCTGGCACACGGCAGCGCAGCCTCAATGGAACCATTGCTAGAGGTGCTACGTCAGCATGGTCATCCACACCGGGTCATGCCACGCCGCATATCATCAATTCCCCCTGAATCCATTGAAGACTTGCGCTTGCAGGCGAATCAAGTGGAACTGCGCAGCCAAACGCAAACCATCCTCTGCCACCCTGGCACAACCCTACTCGCTATTGTTGCGGATGCTTCTGGTCGCCTCAAAGAACGCCAACTAAAACGTTTTCTTGTGCGCAATACCTTTGGAGCATCTGCCACAGATACTGACATTGCAAACATCGACGACTTGGAGCAAGAAATCTTTCACCTCTCTCCTGTCCTCGACATCTACCGTCTCGATGCGACGGGTGCAATTGAGGTTGGTATCCGGATCCTCCCAGGGAAGTTTGATCATCGCCGCCTTGGCGACGCTGCGGGGCTAAGCCGGCATAAAAACCTGGAAACCCTCTGGCATAAAATTAAAGAAGCGAACCCGGACATGCAGGTGCACTACAGCTTTGGTCTGGCATTTCCACCTGAATATTCTCCAGAAACCGTTGCAGAAAAAGATGCGTACTCCACGCGGGACAACTTCGAGGCACTTACCCGCTATGCCTGGCTGGTGGCAGAACTTGAGCGTGACGCTGAATTTACGCCGGAACCAGGTGCGGAGCAATCATCCGCTATCAAAACAATCCCCGGCCTCTTTGCGGCGCTCCCCTTCCCTCTGGGCACGCAGGGGGTCGCACCGATGATAAATAGCCCCTCTTCGGTTGCGGGACAAGCCAACACAGACACTTCCAACATGCCGAATACCGATGCGTTGCCTCAGCCTCCTGCACCCGAAGTTATCTCCGGTCTCAAATTGTATCGCAACAGCTTACGTATGCTGCTGGGGACAGGGATAGCATTGGCATTCGGCTTGGGGCAGACCCTCATCCTCTTCGGCACGAATACCCTCGCGTATCTCTATAGCAGCGGCATTGCTCAAGGATTTCTGGGTTTACTCTCAATCGGTATAGCGCTCAGGTACTTCTTGCTGAAACGCCACATTGACAATACCCCAACCAGCAAAATCCGCTCCCTAGCGATGGGGATGGTAGAAATTCATGGCCGCGCTGAACGTACCCATGCTTTAGTATCTCCAGTTTCCGGCCTGCCATGCGTCTATTATCGAATAAAAAGATACAAACGCAGGCATGTGCGCGGGAGTTCAATGCGCCATACGCTGTCAGGAAGTGGAGACAATCAGTGGTCGCTGGTGAGCATTACTTCCAGTAGCACCGTCCCTTTTATGGTGCGCGATGAAACCGGTGCGATCGAAATCGACCCAGCAAGAGCTGACATCAAGATTAGAACAACTCACGCCGGAACGGGTGCTATGTCGCGGCTGCCATTTAGCGTCAATGAAGGTAAAAACGCAAACATGCGCTGGGTGGAAGAGCTGATTCCGGCAGGAAGTCCCATATATATTCTTGGCTTCGCTCGCACCCAGATTACAACACCGACACAGACTGAGATGTTGCGCCAGGCACTAAAAGATCTTAAGCAAGACCACGCGCAACTACAACAGTATGACCTCAATGGTGATGGGCATATTGATAGCAACGAATGGGAATTAGCGCGCCAAGCTACCGAAACTCAGCTACTAATAGACCAGTTAAACCAAGATCAAGAAAGTAACACGCGGTCCTACATCAGTCGGCCACCCACGGGTAATTATCCATTTCTTATTGCTGAAACAGAATCAGAGCTGCACCTGACCCGTAAATTAAAGTATAGTACTGGCCTATTTCTAGCGGCGGGACTGTCCCTGTGCATATGGGGGCTTTACATGGCATGCTGAAACAAGTGCCACCATACCAACCGCCACATACGCTACAACAAAACATCTAATTTTAAGGAGATAACTCTATGCTCGGTCTTATCGTTTCGGGGGTAATCCTGCTCGCGGTAGTTGCCCTGACAGCTTATGTGGTCCTTATTTACAACACCCTTGTTAGTATGCGGAATAACTCTAACAAAGCCTGGAGCAATATCGATG
Organism: Desulfuromonas sp.; assembly: GCA_028685815.1. Classification (GTDB taxonomy): domain Bacteria; phylum Desulfobacterota; class Desulfuromonadia; order Desulfuromonadales; family Desulfuromonadaceae; genus JAIVHC01. Next base: position 6,167 of record JAQUDG010000062.1, on the reverse strand, counting down.
TCCTACTTAAACAGCGCTACGATGAGCTGCCAAAATTACTCGAAGTATGCAAAGGCTACATGCAGCACGAGCGCGAAACCCTTGAGGCCGTAACTAAAGCAAGGTCAATGATCGCTGCCGCTGGTTCTCAAGACTCTCAGCTTGAGGCACAGAATTTTTTAACCGATACCTTGAAATCACTATTTGCCGTCACCGAAAACTATCCTGACCTGAAGGCAGATGAAGCGTTCCGTCGTCTAGGCACACGCATCTCTGAACTTGAGGAGCAAATAGCTGACCGACGCGAGTTGTTCAACGAATATGTAAATATCTACAATATTCGCATAGCCCAGTTCCCTGATTTGATGGTGGCGACCAGGTTCAACTTCAGCCCCAAAATTTTGTGGCAAATAAACCCGGAACACCGGCGAGACGTAAATATTACGTTTACATCTTAAAAAGCGTCCCAAGGCTACCTGCTCTCGGAATTAAATATTAACCGTTCAATGATCGCACTCAAGAGGAACACCATGCCAAAACCAGACACACCTTTGTGGCACAATATTACACTATTATTTTTGAGCAAATTTATCACCTCCACCACCCAAACATTCGCCAAAAAAGAATTAATTAATCCAAAAAATATCGGCCTGGCAGGAAAATTTGCTGCCATGCTCGGCAGTGAAGTTGACGATACAGAAGTAAGAAAATGCTTAAATAAGGCGGTTAAAGAGCTTGAACGCGAAGGGGTGCTGCATCATATGAGCACCGGCGAAATGCACCTCAGCACGGCGGGGATAGCGCGCATGAACGCTGAGCGCAGCCGCGCGATGGCCCAAATCGCAACAAACTTTCCCGGATCAACACCACAGGGGAAAACCGCTGCTGACGCCGGTAGTGACAGCAAACTAAATTAACCAGCCTGCAGCGCGCCCCCTGCACTACCGCCCTATAACCTAAAAGATACCGCAGGAGAGGCCTCCTTAACGCTGATTAAGCCAACAAGCCCAAAAGCGCAAGAGGCTCCCAATTGCAGTAGGGGCTAAATATATTCATGCGGGAAGTCGATGAGGGAGAATGGAGTATATTGTCCCGGTGCAGCCGGCTACGTTCAGCGTAAGTCCGGTAACGCCCATCCAAAAGAGTGCTGATGCCGTTCAGCACAGTCTGCAGCTATACCAGATAGTGCAGGCTACCATCGCCGACAAAGGTGACGGGAGAGTCTTGCTCGATATGCGTGGGCAACAGATGTGGGCGCAAACCAAGGCAGAGGTTCAAACCGGGCAACAGCTAAATTTACAGGTGGTGAGCACGGAACCGCGCCTGCAACTGCAGATAGTGCCTAAAGGTGCCGAAAAGCATCTACTCCCCCTGATGCATCTGTTTGGGGCCCAACCTCAGTTGGGAACAAAACTGCAACAAATGAGTCAGGCCCTCGACGCGAAGGCAACCCAGCCGCAACTTGAGCAGTTGGCCAACCAATTCCTCGGTCAGCGCCCTCTCCCTTTAGGGGCAGAATTGGCGCAGGCTGCGAAACCTCTGCACGAAGCCCTCGCCCACCTACAGACGACCAGCCAAAATGTGCGCGCAGCGCTCAGCAGCTTTCTCCAACAGATCCCAGCTGAACTGACTCGCTCCGGCATCGGTGGCGACACGGCTGCAGCCTCTGCACAAATGTTTACGCGGATGACGGGGGTGCTGACCGATATCCTGCAAAGCCTGCCCCCGGCACCGCAGATCACACCGCAGATCACACCGCAGATCACACCGCAGATCACACCGCAGGGCACTCCGCCGTTCTCGCTCATACCTGCAGATGCGCCAGTAGATCCTAATCGAGCAGCGCAACTTGAGCAAATTATGGCCCCACTGCTTCAAACATCTTCAGGGCAGAAACCTACGGTGCAGTTCCTCCAGCAGGTGCGCACCTTCTTGGAGCAACTGCCAATATCAGACCTGCAGGCTAAAATACTGCCGCCAGAGACCACAACGGAACAAGCCAGAAATCAAATACAGTTTCTGAGTGCGGCGCTGATGCAGGCATTATCTCAAACAATTGGCGCTATTCAACAACAGATGGCGACACCACCTCCGCGTGAGCTAGCACTGCTGGCTCAGGTTCTGGGGCTGAACTTTGAAGATCGCCTGCTCAAAGGTGAAGTAGAAACCGCACGCAATAGCCTCAAGGGGATATTGTTGCAACTACAAAACCAGGAAGATGCTCCGGCGCAGGTGCGGCAAAACAGCTCCAATCTGTTACAACAACTAGAATTATTTCAGCTGTGCCGCGCACGTCTGGCTGAAGACGGCATCCTGTTCCTTCCTCTCCCCTTTGATTTTCTCCAACAAGGCTACGCCTTAATAGAAGAGCATGACCACGATAAACAGGGTGACGCTGAGACTTCTGCGCGCAGAAGTCTCAGCGTCACCCTTAACCTAGCCCTGGAACATCTGGGGACCATGAACATAAATATGCTCTTTGAAACGGGGAATCTCTTTGTACGTATCAGCTGCGCTAAGCCTGAAACTGTTGTCTTGGTGGAACACTCGCGTCAGGAACTGAACTCACTTTTACAGCCCTTCGGCCTGCAACGTCTCAATGTCGACGCTAAAGCACAAGATCCAGCCGCTGCCCTTCTAGAACGGATGAGTCCGGGCAAATCGATGCTGAACGTCAAGGCATGATAGGAGCCTGTAGATGACGGATCAAAAAATAAAAAAAGCCACTGCGCTCAAATATGATGGCTCAGATTCTGCTCCAATTGTCGTGGCCAGCGGACAAGGGGAAATAGCAGAGCGCATTGTTGAGTTGGCACGGGAAGCCGGATTGCACATCACCAGCGACCCTATTCTGGCTGATTTGCTCGCCAAGATCCCAGTAGGGCACGAAATACCGGAAGAACTCTATCTGGCTGTAGCGGAAATCCTGACATATGTATATCGCCTCAATGAACAGAATTAGGATGAAACAGGCATCAACCTGAGGCAAGAAAATCCAATGCAAGAATATAAAAAAAGCCGGGGAGGTTCCCCCGGCCACTGCAGTTGCAAGATTTTAGACACGGCATTGAAACCGGTCGGTGCTAAAACGTCTAGCCCAAATATAAATTATGATTACGGGCTCTATTGGCAATTATAGTTGGATCAAGCATCTCACCACAGCAGCTGCATTTCCACCCCATATAAGAACGTACATAGTCAAAATATCTTTCCGTGTACATCCGCCCTTTGCACTTTGGACATTTCATTGCTGCACCCTCCTAGAGTTATATTATCCCGTCTCTTGGAACAAACAGATCTTCTACTATCGTTCCCAAACATTGTGACTCGTTCTTGATATCTTGCTATTAAGCTCAAACATTGGTTACCTAATTAGTGTAGTTTTGTTTGCAGCAGATACATTGCACAAAGGGCGCCAATTTAATTAAATAAAGGCAGTGGTAGGAAGAAGTCTGGCGATATGGGGAAATTAGAGCAATAAAAGGAGAGAATGAGGGGACAGCGAATGAAAGAGCTTATTTAACCGGCTGTTCTTGGGCTAAAAACCAGTGACGCAGGGAAGCAATAGTTTTCGGACCTACTCCCTTGACCTGTTGTAACCGTGATATAGACACGAAATCGCCATTTTTCTGACGCCAAGTTGTTATCTTTTGCGCCAATACTGGACCTATTCCGGCAATATCCTGCCAGTCAGCGGTGCTCATTCGATCTGGGTGGAGTAAAACTCCAAGGGTCATGCGCGTACTGGCGCGCATCCATGTAGTTTCAGTATGCCTATTTTTTAAAATATCTTCTGAAATTTCAATATGTTGCCCTGAGACATGAGTCAATGGCATCAAATTTCCTTCAATAGAAGAATTAATCTCCAGCCATACCGTCATTTTGTCGACTGCCCCAGCGACGTTTACGTCATATATCTGGCGCTCACCATTGCTCCGTTCGGCTTCCACCCACACATGCTGCTGCAGCGCAGAAACAAAAACAGCCGGGTCTTCCCCTTCACGGGAAAGACTCCGGCTGTGCAGCAACAACAAAAGCAGTGCGAGCGCGAGAAATGCCGCGCACGTACGTTGGACGTTAATACTCTTATTCTGAATCTTTGGCGAGCTTGTATTGAAATGCATCGATCAAGGCAAGGTAAGAGGCATCAATTATATTATCGCTCACCCCCACCGTTCCCCAGCGCGTATGTGCATCCCCCGATTCGATTAGAACCCTGGTCACGGAAGCGGTTCCCTTGCCTGCGGGAAGTACGCGCACCTTGTAATCAAATAAGCGCATCTCCTTAAGGGTAGGATAAAAAGATTCCAGCGCCTTGCGCAATGCGTTATCCAGCGCATTGACCGGGCCATTACCTTCGGCTGCAGTATGTTCGATACGACCGCTGACCTTGACCTTTACCGTCGCTTCAGACAGCGGCTTATCTCCCTCTTTAAGGCGGGTGTCGATAACACGAAAACCGATTACAGAAAAGAAATGGCGCACATTACCCAGGGCCTTACGCATGAGGAGTTCGAACGATGCCTCGGCTCCTTCAAACTGATACCCTTTGTTCTCCATCTCTTTTATCTCTTCGAGAATCTCAAGGGTGACAGGATCTTTACTGTCCAGGTTGATGTTAAACTGCTGTGCCTTAGCTAAGATATTGGCGCGACCGGAAAGGTCGGAAACCAACACCCTAGTGGTGTTGCCCACCAGTTCCGGGCGGATGTGTTCATAGGTCTCTGGGTGGCGCTGAATAGCAGATACATGGACTCCACCCTTGTGCGCAAAAGCAGCATTGCCCACATAGGCCTGATGCTTATTTGGCACCAGGTTGGCCAACTCATAGATCTGACGCGATACTACGCGCAGACTACGTAGCTGTTCGGGAGTAATACACTCTCGACCCATTTTAAGCTGCAACGCGGGGATAATGGAGCACAGATTGGCATTGCCGCAGCGCTCGCCGAAGCCATTAATAGTGCCCTGCACGTGTACCACACCTTTCTCTACCGCCATAAGCGAATTGGCGACGGCACACTCGCTGTCGTTGTGGGCATGAATGCCGAGCGGCGTTTTAATGTGCCGCGCTACAATTTCAACGATCTCCCCAACTTCGTGCGGCAGGGTACCGCCGTTGGTTTCACACAGGACAATGCAGTCCGCACCTGCCTGCTGCGCAGCTTCCAGAGTTTTAAGCGCATACTCGGGATTGGCTTTGTAGCCATCAAAGAAATGCTCAGCGTCGTAGATAACTTCAGGTACATGCTGTTTAAGATACGCCAGCGAATCATAGATAATCTCTAGGTTCTCTTCCAGAGATATTCTGAGCGCTTCTCTGACATGAAAATCCCAGGTTTTACCAAAGATGGTAACAGCATCCGGCTCTGCTTGGACCAAGGTTTGGATGTTGTTATCGTCTTCTGGGGTTGATTTAGCTCGGCGCGTCGAGCCAAAGGCCGCTATCTTAGCGCGCGCAAGCTTAATCTTTTTTATCTCCTGAAAAAAGGCGATATCTTTGGGATTGGACCCTGGCCACCCACCTTCGATATAGTGAACTCCAAGCTCATCGAGTTGTTGCGCTATGCGCACCTTATCGTGCACCAGAAAAGATATATCCTCGGCCTGGGTTCCGTCTCTCAGGGTTGTGTCGTACAGCATGACACGTTTCATATCTATGGACTCCAATCTCAGTTTGCTGCGGTATGACCTACTGCGTTAACCTAGTCTTTTTTGCTACCGAGCTCAAAAGCGTCGTGCAACACCCGCACCGCCAATTCGGCATATTTATCGTCAATAACACAGGACACCTTGATTTCACTGGTGGAAATCATCTGAATATTGATCCCTTCAGCGGACAGGGCGCTGAACATCTTGGAGGCGACGCCGGAGTGTGAACGCATACCGACCCCGACGATAGAAACCTTGGCCACCTTCTCATCGGAAGTGACACCCCCAGCGCCAATCTTCTGGGCTGTCTCCTCCACAATTTTAAGGGTTTTTTTGAGGTCGGTGCGGGGCACGGTAAAAGTAATGTCGGTAAGTCCTTTGGTCGATATATTCTGGATAATCACATCGACACTGATGCTGGCATCGGAGAGCGGGGCGAAAATGCTCGCCGCTATACCCGGCTTGTCCGGTATCTGTAGAACTGAAACCTTTGCCTCATCTTTACTATAGGTAACACCTGAAACCAGTACGGTCAG
>JAQUDG010000061.1 GCA_028685815.1 Desulfuromonas sp. | reverse complement strand
TCCACTGCCTTTTTTTGCGTAATTTCTGCCCAACCGCGCACCGCAACCATGCCATCTCTGGCATCAATTCCAACCACGATCCGCCCTGGGAATTTCGCGCACGCTTGACGCACCAGTTCAGGGTTTTCCTTGGCGACCGTTCCAAGAATCACGCGTGAAAGGCCTAGTTCGAGATAGGCCTCGATAGTCGCCAAGTCGCGGATACCGCCACCGAGCTGTGTTGGGATAGCCAGCGCGGCGACAATAGCCTCGATAGCCTCCCGATTGCGCGGGACGCCGTCAAAGGCACCGTCAAGATCCACAATATGGAGCAACTCGGCTCCAGCCTGTTGCCACGTAAGTGCCTGCGCCGCCGGATCGGTCGAATAGACCGTATCCTTGTGCATCAGTCCTTGCTCCAGGCGTACACAACTACCCTGTTTCAAATCAATCGCGGGAATTACCAGCATCTACAGCTCTCCGAAATTTTTAAGTATTTTCAACCCTACCGCCTGACTCTTCTCGGGATGAAACTGAGTCGCCATCACATTTTCGTGCCAGATGGCCGAGCAGAACGGAATACCGTATGTTGTTGTAGTCAAAACCACCGCCGGCTCTGCCGGTATCGCTCGATACGAATGGACAAAATAGACGTAACTGCCATCCTCCACCCCGCGCAGCAACGGACACTCGCGCTGCACTTCAAGCTGGTTCCACCCCATGTGTGGGATCTTCAACGCTTCCCCCTGTTCCTGCATCTCTGCGGGGAAGCGTTGCACTGTACCGGGGATCACCCCCAGGCCGGTATGGGTACCAAACTCCGTGCTGGTGTCAAATAACACCTGCAGCCCCAGACATATCCCCAGAAAGGGGCGTCCACTGTCGATATGGGCATGTATCGCTTCGATAAAACCACCTTGCTGCAGATTTGCAATGCAGTCGCCAAAAGCCCCGACTCCAGGCAGCACCAAGCGCTGTGCACGCTCTATTTTACGAGCATCAGCGGTGACCTCGGCGCTATATCCTAGGTGTTCAAAAGCCTTGTGGACGCTGTGGAGATTGCCCATTCCGTAGTCTTCAATGGTTATCATCGAGGATTATTCAAGCCTGCCTTTGGTAGACATCACCCCAACAATGCGCGGATCTTGCGCGACCGCCTGCCCGAGGGCACGCCCCAAGGCTTTGAATATCGCCTCTATAATGTGGTGTAGGTTGCTTCCGTATTCAAGATTGATATGCATGTTGACCCCAGCGTGGTTGCAGAGACCGACCATGAACTCCTCAACCAGCTCCACATCGAAGGTACCCACCTTCGCTTTAGGTAAATCGACATGGTAGACAAGATGAGGACGACCGGAGAAATCCAAATCAATGCGCACCAATGCCTCGTGCATGGGGATAGACACGCTGCCATAGCGATGGATGCCGGCCTTATCTCCCAGCGCTTGGCGCAACACCTCGCCCATACAGATGCCTAGATCTTCAACGCTGTGGTGATCATCCACCTCCGTATCACCGTTGGCCTTGACCTCAAGTCCGAACATTCCGTGCCTGCTCATAAGGGTCAGCATGTGGTCCATAAAGCCGACCCCTGTATCGATCTGCCCTGCCAGTGGGGCATCCAGGTTGAGCTTCATCGCTATGCTGGTTTCGCAGGTGGTACGTTCAATACTGGCCGTACGTGGCATACTCTTTTTTGCCATAGATTCTCTCCTAGTATTTAAAGCGCCCCGCGTGAGGGATGACGTCAGGTTATTAGCGTTCAGACGTCACTATCCTGCAAACGCAGGGAGACAGCGCGCGCGTGTGCTTCCAGCCCTTCCATTTTCGCAATCTGCACCGCAACTCCACCCAAGCGGCGCAGCCCAGCTTTGGAGCAATAGATCAGGCTCGTTTTTTTCACAAAATCATCCAGCGACAGGGGCGAGAAAAAACGCGCGCTGCCTCCGGTAGGTAACGTATGGTTGGGACCTGCCACGTAATCACCGAGGGTCTCGGGGGTGTTATGTCCCATGAAAATAGCACCAGCATGGCGAATCAGCGGCAACAACTCGTAGGGATTATCCACCGCGAGTTCGAGATGTTCTGTAGCGATACGATTACACAGCTCGGCGGCCTGCTCGATCTCCTGCGCCACAATGATGGCGCCGTAATTGTCGATGGATGCACGCGCGATTTCGTGGCGTGACAGTTCACGCAGTTGCCGCTCTACCGCAGCCTGCACCTCCAGCGCCATACGCTCATCGGTAGTCACCAGGACTGACGACGCCAATACATCGTGCTCCGCCTGCGAGAGCAGATCCGCCGCCAGGTGCTCTGGATTCCCGCTCCCGTCGTTGATAATCAAGATTTCACTCGGGCCTGCGATCATGTCGATATCCACCTGCCCAAACACCATCTTTTTTGCTGTTGCCACATAGATATTGCCGGGGCCGGTGATTTTATCTACCCGTGGTACGCTCTTGGTGCCATAGGCTAGGGCTCCTACCGCCTGTGCTCCGCCTAGAGGGAATATCCGCGTCACTCCGGCTAGATGCGCTGCCGCCAGCACATGGGGATTTACCTTCCCGTCCGGCATAGGCACCACCATGATAACCTCTTTAACCCCCGCTACCCGCGCAGGGATGGCATTCATCAACACCGAGGATGGATACGCGGCTGTGCCTCCAGGGACATAGATGCCCACCCGATCGAGGGGACGCACTAACTGCCCCAGCTGGATATCATCTTCATCGGTGCAGATCCAGGTTTCCTGCTTCTGGCGGCGATGGTATGCGCCAATCCGCTGCGCTGCCAACTCTAGCGCGGCCAAATCGGGCTTACTAACCTGCGCTCTGGCAGCATCAATCTTGGCGGGGGTAAGCTCCATCCCGAAGGTGTTGAGATCAAGGCGATCAAAACGCAGAGTATATTCCTGCAGCGCCTCATCGCCACGAGCACGTACATCCGCAAGGATCGCGCTCACGGTCTCTTCTATTCCAGGGGGCATCTCTTCGGCCCGCTGCTCTATGCGACGAAAGTGTTCTTCAAAATCTGCATCGGTAAAACGCATCAGACGCATCATAGAACCATCCCTTTCTGCTTAACAATTCATTTGGAATAAAAACCGAATCTGGCGTATCAGGCTGATATTTTGGGAGTTACGCCTATGACAGCCTCGAGATCATCGATGATTTTTCGAATTCTTTTATGCTTAGTCTTCATGCTGGCGCGGTTCACAATCAGGCGCGTAGTGATCTCAGCTATGGTTTCAACTTCAACCATACCATTGTCGCGTAGGGTGGCTCCGGTGGAGACTAAGTCCACGATACGCTCGCTCAACCCCACTAACGGCGCCAGTTCAATAGAGCCATATAGCTTTATAAGCTCAACTTGAATTCCCTTGGAGCTGAAGTACTTTTCCGTCAGGTTGGGATACGAGGTTGCCACGCGGATATTGGACCAGCGCGTGGGATCGCCATTCTTATCAGCATCCCGCGGCTCTGCCACCACCAAGCGGCAATAGCCAAAATTCAGATCGAGGGGTTCGTATAAATCTTTCCCCTGTTCCAGCAGAGTATCTTTACCCACCACGCCGATATCCGCACAGCCATACTCCACATAGGTGGGAACATCGGTGGCGCGTACGGCGATGAAACGGTACCCGGCTTCGCGATTTTCAAAGACGAGTTTGCGGTTTTTTTCTTCCATCTCGGGGCAGGTGATCCCTACCCGGGCAAACAGTTCCATGGAATCCTGCATAATACGCCCCTTGGGCATGGCGAAGGTAATTACGTCGCTCATACTGCTCCTCGTCTCTTTTCTGCTATAGTTTTCGACTGTAATTTCTAACTATAGGGGTCAACTCACCCGTTTAATATCCGCACCCAGTTTCTTGAGCTTCACTTCGAGTTTTTCGTAACCTCGATCCAAGTGGTAGATGCGAGAGATTTCTGTAGTATTCTCCGCCGCCAGAGCCGCCAGCACCAGTGAAGCGCTGGCGCGCAGATCGGTCGCCATAACTGGGGCGCCGAGCAAATTGGCCTTGCCCTGAATGGTAGCCTGCCGCCCCTCAACCCGAATTTGGGCACCGAGGCGCTGCAGTTCACTCACATGCATAAAGCGATTCTCAAACACGTTTTCGCTGATCACACTGGTACCGTCGGCCTGGGTAAGCAGCGCCATAAACTGAGCCTGCATATCGGTGGGAAATCCTGGATGCGGGCTGGTTTTGATCCGCAGTGGCTGCAGCGTGGTATTACACTGCACCCTTATCCCTTCCGCCACACAGTGTACCTCGGCCCCACTCTGACGCAACTTGCTGATCACCGCTTCAAGGTGCTCAGGCTGGGCACCTACGACCAGAACATCCCCACCGGTAATCGCCGCCGCGACCATGAAGGTCCCAGCTTCTATTCGATCGCTCATAACCGTGTGATTCATCGGGCGTAAGCTGTCCACCCCGTGAATGGTGAGGGTATCGCTACCAGCCCCTTCTATCTGCGCGCCCATGTGCTGCAACGCGGTCGCCAGATCTTCTATCTCCGGTTCACACGCGGCATTTTCGATAATGGTGCGCCCGTGTGCGAGAGTTGCCGCCATGAGGAGGTTTTCTGTCCCTCCCACGGTGGGAATATCCAGATAGATCCGCGCACCCCGCAGACGCTTCGCGCGCGCTTCGATGTAGCCATGCTCAAGACTTATCTGGGCCCCCATGGCTTCAAGCCCACTCAGGTGCTGATCCACTGGACGCGCTCCAATGGCGCAACCACCCGGCAGGCTCACGCGCGCGTATCCAAGTCTGGCCAGTAGTGGGCCTAACACCAGCACCGAGGCTCGCATGGTACGCACCAGATCGTAGGGTGCTTCTGCGCAGATTATATCATCAGCATTGATTCGTAAGGTACCAGGAGCACCTGCTTCAGTTTGCGCTCCCATTATATGGAGCAACTGTACCGCTGTATCTATATCCCTCAGACCCGGTAGATTCCGGAGTTCATGGGTACCGGCGGCGAGTAAAGTGGCACATAGCAGAGGCAGAGCAGCGTTTTTAGCCCCACTGACCTGTACCTCACCCTGCAATCGGTGCCCTCCACGTACAATAATCTTATCCATCGCGTTCCCCGTCACTGCCGGTGCTCGCACCAACAACCCTAGCTATTCCGGCGTAATCACACCGTTGATAACATTGCTTCAATCCTGCAGCACGAAAAATATCCGCCACCGCATCCGCCTGGCCCTGCCCCACCTCCACCACAAGCCAGCCGCCTAATTCAAGCACCATTGGGGCTTGGCGTGCCAGACTTCGGTAGGCATCAAGACCATCTTCTCCCCCATGCAGGGCGAGTGCTGGTTCATGCTGCGCCACTTCGGGCATTAACTCCTGCATCTGCGCACTGGTTATATAGGGAGGATTAGAAACCAGCAGCCGATATGAACCATGTTCGAGGGCATGGAGATCAGATTGGGCAAAGGTGACCAACTCCGCGACACCGTTGTTTTGTGCATTAATATGCGCAATCTGCAGAGCCTCAGCACTGATATCGACCGCCAGCACCCTCACTTTAGCGCTATGCGCCAAAGCTATCGCCACCGCGCCACTTCCGGTGCCAACATCTAGCACCGCCCCACTTTGCGGTTCAAGCGCTTTGAGCCCCTCTTCGACCAGAACCTCCGTATCCGCACGCGGAATGAGTACTGCCGGAGTGACTTTGAAGGGGAGCGCCCAGAATTCCACTTGACCCAGAATATACTGCAGCGGCTCACGCAAAGCGCGCCGTTTTACCAGAGCACGCACGGTATCGAGTTCAGCCTGTTGTAGGGGCTGATCATAAGCCAAATACACGCCGACTCTGTCTTTATCAAGCGCCGCGCCGATGAGTAATTCCGCATCCAGACGCGGATTATCGACCCCTTTTTCCTGTAGATAGGTTGTCGTCCAGCGCAACACTTCAAGCACGGACCACACCTTTGCCATTTAAAACTCCTGTGGCTTAGCGAGCTGCGCGCTCTGGTAATGGGTACGCAGGGATTCGATCAATTCTTCCAAATCGCCATGCATGATTGCATCAAGTTTATACAGGGTAAGATTTATGCGGTGGTCGGTACAGCGTCCCTGGGGGAAGTTGTAGGTTCTGATCCGCTCGCTGCGATCCCCGCTACCAACCTGGGTTTTGCGCTCTGCCGCCATCTGGGCGTGCTGCTCATTCTGCATGGCGTCTAGGATACGGGAACGGAGCACCTTCATCGCTCTAGCCTTGTTTTTATGCTGCGATTTTTCGTCCTGACACGCGACCACCACCCCTGTCGGGACGTGGGTAATGCGCACGGCGGATTCAGTTTTATTGACATGCTGCCCTCCGGCACCAGAGGCACGATACAGGTCGATGCGCAGATCACTGGGATCGATTTCTAGATCTACTTCTTCGGCTTCAGGCAGCACAGCGACCGTGCAGGCGGAGGTATGCACCCGCCCTTGGGTCTCGGTGTCGGGTACGCGCTGCACTCGGTGGGTGCCGCTTTCATACTTGAGATGGGAGAACACATCCCTGCCGCTAACGGTAGCAATCACCTCTTTAAAACCTCCGGAGGCAGACTCTGAAGAACTCAGGATCTCCACCTTCCAGCCGTGTTTATCAGCATAGCGGCCATAGGCACGAAACAGGTCTCCGGCAAACAACGCAGCCTCATCTCCACCGGTTCCGGCGCGGATTTCAAGGATAGCGTTCTTACCGTCATTGGGATCACGGGGTAGCATGAGCTGGGTTAGCTCATGCGCCGTCTCTTCGTGCCGCTGCTCCAGTGTTGGCAGTTCCTGCTGCGCCATTGCACGCATCTCAGGGTCTTGATCGCGGGCGAGTTCACGCAGATCATCCATCTCCTGCTCCAGCTGGCGAAAGGAACGAAACAACGTCACCACATCACTCAACTCAGCATGTTCACGGCTCAGGTCGCGATAACGATTCTGGTCGGAGAGGATATCAGGCTGTGCCAGCAGGCCTTCAACCTCCTGGAAGCGATCTTCCACATCATCGAGCTTTTCAAACATGGTTACCTCGGTTCGCGGTATTAAATGGTTACAGTCTGATACATGCAGGCGATACTTGCGCGGTTTTCCCAGTCGAGATTATCCCACAAAAGTTTTGTCGTTTTGTGGGATATAGATCTAAATACGGCAGGCACTTTCAAATTCATGGCGCACCGCATTGATCGCACCACAAGTCATGCTCCCCTCTGGACACGGCCCCCCGAGACAGGGCGGACCGGCACCCTCAAACAGCACAGGTGAGAGGGCGCGGCATTGCTGCAGCATCTGCGTTGCCATAGCGCGAATTTCCCATTGGGCACGTCGGCAACAACGCAGGGCAAAAAAATGGTGTAATTCGCGTGCATTCATACTGATGATTATTTTTGTAGCGGCCGCGTTGGGCAAGACAAAGCGTGCATCTTCGGGCGGAATTCCGGCGCTGAGGAACTCTGCATAAGTGGCGTGGATCTGCGTCATCAGCTCTTGATAGAGCGAGAACAGTTCAGCATCGGCGCGAATGGTGTCGGGTATTACCGCCGTAAAAGGCTCAGCGTGGGATACATAGCGTTGGCTCTGCTGTGAATAAGAGGCTACGCGATGTCGTACCAATTGGTGGCTACAGGCACGACTGATCCCTTCCACCCCAAAACTGCAGGTGACGTGCTCAAGTACCGACAGATGGCCCAGCCCCAGCACCTTGCGAATCAGACGCGCAGCGGCACTCTCATCCTGTTGCATCAGGGTATCGATACTGCTGGCGGAATAACACAACCGCGCTGCCGCGGCAACGACCTTTTCAGGTGCGGGGGTATGGCTTAAAAGCTTTACCTGCATACATAAACCCAGATAGCGGCATGGCCATTTGCGTGCTTGAACGACCTGAACTCATCAACGAGAAATAGCCGCAAAAGCAATAGACGCTTCTGCGGCTGGGACAGCAAGGCACAACGCAGTCTGGTGGCTACTGCTGGGCATACCTCTTGCGGAAGCGCTCGATACGCCCTGCGGTATCCAACAATTTCTGGGTGCCGGTATAAAACGGATGGCAGGCGGAGCAAATCTCTGTAGACATCTCACCGGTTCGGGTAGAGCGGGTCTCGAAGCTGTTACCACAGTGGCACTTCACGACAACATCATCGTACTTGGGATGTATTCCTTCTTTCATGTTTTTGCTCCTTGGGTGCCTGGCTCGGTACAGGCAATAGTTTTATATAATATTGAACGCTTTTTTGTGACAATCGGGCATTATTACAGAAGAGGTGTGCGCTGGCAACAAGATTTTTTACTGATTCATAGAGTCAAGGAATTCTTGATTACTTTCAGTTTCTACCAGCTTTTCTCGCAGGAATTCCATCCCATCTACCACGTTCATGCTGCTGAGCACACGGCGCAGTAGCCACATGCGCTGTAACGTGGTGGGGTCCTGCAGCAACTCTTCACGACGGGTACCTGATTTATTTACATCAATAGCAGGAAAAGTCCGTTTATCCACCAGACGGCGGTCGAGCACAAGCTCCATATTGCCGGTACCCTTGAATTCTTCAAAGATAACTTCATCCATACGGCTGCCAGTATCGATAAGGGCGGTGGCTATAATAGTAAGGCTGCCCCCTTCTTCCACATTACGCGCCGCGCCAAAAAACCGCTTGGGCTTGTGCAATGCATTGGAATCAACCCCACCGGAGAGAATCTTGCCGCTTGGCGGCACCACCGTGTTGTAGGCGCGCGCTAGACGCGTGATGGAGTCGAGCAGGATAACTACATCGCGCTTGTGCTCCACTAAGCGCCGCGCTTTCTGGATCACCATATCTGCGACCTGAACGTGACGGGTTGCAGGTTCATCAAATGTTGACGACACCACCTCACCGGCAACAGAGCGCTGCATGTCGGTAACCTCTTCCGGGCGTTCATCAATAAGCAACACGATAAGGTAGGCTTCAGGGTAATTTGCGGTTATGGCGTTGGCGATATTCTGCAGCAATACGGTCTTACCGGTACGCGGCGGGGCCACAATCAACCCACGCTGTCCCTTACCAATGGGCGAAACCAGATCGATGATACGGGTGGGAATATTGTCGCTAGTAGTCTCCAACTTCAGCCATTCATCGGGATGCAGCGGAGTCAGGTTGTCGAACAGGGTCTTGCGCCGAGCAACGCTCGGATCTTCCATATTGATCAGCGATACCTTGAGCAGGGCAAAATAGCGTTCTCCCTGTTTGGGCGGGCGAATCTGCCCCGCGACAGTATCGCCGGTACGCAGATTGAAGCGTCTGATCTGGGAGGGCGACACATAAATGTCATCCGGCCCTGGCATATAACTGGCGTCAGTGGCGCGCAGAAAGCCAAATCCGTCCGGCAGGATCTCAAGCACCCCTTCGCCAAAAATGGCCCCTTTTTGGTCTGCTGTAGCGCATAGAATGGCAAAGATGACATCTTGTTTGCGCATTCCCGCGACGCCTTCGATCTTCAGATCGTTGGCCATAGCAGTAAGGTCGGTGATTTTGAGTTCTTTCAGATCTTTCAGGTGCATGGATGAATCATCACCTGTCTCTAGCTTGGTTGGTTTACTCTCGTTTTTTTTCATTTCTCTGGCGTTGCCTGGTCTCTTCACCGCCAACAATGCTGCGGAAGCAACAGCTATGCGGAGGGACAGGATATTGGAGGTGTGTAAGAATTTATGCGTAATAGATAACAGTGGGGGATTAGTAGGACGCATGAGGGAGCATTGAATGAATTTGTCGCGCTGCCTCTGTGTGTTCCTGTGTTTACATGCTTTACGTCATGCTGTCAATGGGATTAATCTGCCATGTGGCGTTATTGGGCCCACTTTTTTGCCTACAACTTCCCTAAAAATGACAAAACTTCCTGACTTAAACTCGCGGTGCGAACTCCATGGCCAGAAGGGAGACATCGTCTTCAAACGGAGCTTCGCCCCCAAATTCATGCAAGGCTTCAAGCAGATTGCGACACTGCTCTTCGAGGCTGTTTTTGCGTTGCCGTTTAAGCACCTGATGCATACGCTCCAAGCCAAACTGCTCCCCGAGGGAGTTCTCGTACTCGAAGAGCCCGTCGGTATAGAGAAATAGGCGATCTCCGGGGAAGAGGCGGATTTGCTCTTGCTCAAACTCCACCAAGCCACCAAGGCCAATCAGGGTACCTTCGGCGTCGAGGAACTCGAGCCTGCCATCCAAACGGAGAATAATGGGAGAGGGATGGGCACCGTTGGCATACCGAAGCACCCCAGTGCGCTGATCGAAGAGCATATAGCTGATGGTGAAGAACGCGTCAAAACGTTCAAAGGGGTATTCGCGATCCAACTGAGAAAGGACCTCATGTGGAGCGCTGAGGCAGTAGTACGGTGGCGCGTCTTGGGGATACTTGACGATCTGGCCGGTATGCGGAGACAGCGCCTGATACACGGCCACCGTAACCATAGCAGCAGGAACCCCATGCCCGCTGACATCGAGCATATATATACCCAGGATGTTTTCATCCAGACGCAGCACATTAAACAGGTCGCCGCCTACATTCTGGCATGGACGGAAACAGCGCGCAAAATTGATCCCAGGCAGGGTAGGAAATGTCTCCGGCATCAGGCTCTGCTGTATGTGTGTTGCTGAACGCAGACCTTCTTCCTGTTCACTCCTGCTGGAGAGGAGTTGCTCTTGGCTGAATTCGAGCTGGCGCGTTATCTTATCTAGCTGCGTCAGAGCTTTCAGATATTCGCGCACCAGCGGCGGACTGGAGATGGTGGGGAGAAAATGGCCGCACCAGGGCAGCGTTTCACGGGTGACAGAACCATCCGCGCCATACAAAATGCAGCGTATTCCGCTTAACTCACATCCGTTGGCAAAGCTCTCCCAAGCGTCTGCATCCGCACCAAACAGTGCGCGCGCAGCTAGCACCAGGTCAGGCATACCGCGCAGATATTTCTCCGCCAAGACCGGAGAATCCCCGACCCAAACTTCAAAACATGGACCCAGCTCACCCGCCAGCGCTGCAATCTCGCCGCTATCGATACTGGCTATAAGCACTCTCTTTTTCAAGGGTTCTCCATGGCGATTGACCGCTACCACCTCTGCTTGCCCACTTTACATTATCGGCTTGCGTCCTGCAGGATGCAGACTAACAAACAATGCCGACACATCATCATCTTCAAGTCCATACTGATACGCGCGCTTAAACAGCTCATTCGCCGCAGCGGCCACCGGCATGGGAACACGGTGGACATCCCCGAGTTGAAGAGCCAAACGCAAATCTTTCTGCTGGTGCTTGAGGGGAAACTGGGGGGTACGATCACGCGCCAGAATCTTCTTCCCCTTGGCGGTGAACATGGGCGCTGCGAGAGCTCCGGCGCCAATAATATCAAGAAAATCTTGCGCATCCAAGCCTGCCTCTTCAAGCAGGGTCAGAACTTCACAGAATGAAGCCATCATACTGCCCATAAGCTGATTCACCCCAAGTTTCATACTTGCGGCAGCACCAACCTCGCCCAAATATAGATGTTTCTTCCCTAGTATATTCAGCGCTTCTTCTAGGGCGACATAGAGCTCATGATCTCCGGCACACATGATCACCAGTTCCCCAGCTTCGGCCTGCGGCACAGACCCCGATACCGGCGCTTCGAGGAACAGCGCTCCGCGCGCTTGGATGGATATGCCGATTTTGCTGGAGGTCTCCGGATCGATGGTAGACATCTCCACGTAGGCCTTACCCGGGGCCACCGCCTGAATCACCCCTGAAGGGGAAAAACATACCGCCAGCGCCGCCTGCGGATCGGCAAGCATGCTGAACGTCACCTCCGCTGCAATAACTACCTCGAGGGGTGTGTCCACAAATGTAGCCCCCGCCTCCAATAGTGGAGCGCACTTCTCTTTGCTGCGGTTCCACACGGTGAGCTGATGTCCCGCTTTGAGCAGATTGGTTGCCATAGGCAATCCCATCAGACCTGAACCAATAAAACCATAATGTGCCATTGGATCTCCTTTTACACCTGTAATTGCGATCTAATCACATTGCAGCTGTTACGCTCGCATATCACCCCCAAAAGGTATACACAAAGCTACAATCCAAGCTCTTCCTTTTCCAACCCCTGCAGTTTATCTCGCAGCATGGCTGCTGCTTCAAAGTTAAGGTCCGCAGCTTCTTTGAGCATAGCGGTACGTGTTTTTTTGATTTCGCGCCGCAATTGTTGAGGACTATGCCACTGCGGTGCCTCTTCGGCAACCTCGAGCAGCTCTTGATCTCCAGCGCGGATATCTTCCAAAATTGAACGCATCGACTTAATGATGCCTCTGGGGGTAATATTGTGTTCGCGGTTGTATTCCAGTTGCTGCTCTCGCCGGCGCTGGGTCTCGTCAATACATGCCTGCATCGATTTCGTAATCCGATCTGCATACATGATTACCCGTCCGTCGATATTGCGCGCCGCGCGTCCGCAGGTCTGGATCAAAGCGCGCTCACTACGTAAAAAGCCTTCCTTGTCTGCGTCCAGAATCGTCACCAGCGCCACTTCGGGGATATCTAACCCCTCGCGCAGCAGATTGATCCCCACTAGGACATCAAAATCACCCATCCGCAGACCCCGGATTATTTCAACCCGCTCCACCGTGTCTATATCCGAATGGAGATAGCGCACCCGAATCCCCGCCTCGGTTAGATACACCGTGAGATCTTCGGCCATGCGCTTGGTTAAGGTAGTCACCAAAACCCGCCACTTTTTTGCCACCGTCTGATGGATTTGTTCCAGCAAATCATCCACCTGATTCTGCGCGGGGCGCACCTCGATGGGCGGATCAACCAGCCCCGTGGGGCGGACAATCTGTTCTACCACCACCCCACCAGCTTTTTTTAGCTCATAGTCCGCCGGGGTGGCCGAAACATAGATGGTCTGCAAGTTTTTACCTTCAAACTCGCTAAACATCATGGGGCGGTTATCTAGTGCGGAGGGGAGACGGAATCCGTGCGCGACTAAAGTCTCCTTACGCGACCGGTCGCCGCGGTACATGGCTCCCACCTGTGATACACTGACATGGCTTTCATCGATAAACAACAGCGCATCTTCAGGAAAATAATCAAACAGAGTTGCCGGAGCCTCTCCGGCTTTTCTCCCGTCAAGATAGCGCGAATAGTTCTCTATCCCTTGACAGTAACCCATCTCCTCCATCACTTCGATGTCGAACATGGTGCGTTGCTCTATACGCTGCGCCTCGACCAACTGATTGTGCTCGCGAAACCAGGCGATACGCTCTTGTAGTTCATCCTGAATCAGCTTTACGGCGCGCTCCAAGGTGGGGCGGGTCGCCACATAGTGGCTGGCGGGGAAAATGCTGGTACGTGGCAGACTGTCGATCACTTTACCGGTAAGGGGATCGATCTCCTTAATTGCCTCGATCTCGTCCCCAAAAAACTCGATGCGCAAGGCCAAGTTTTCCTCATACGCAGGAAACACCTCGACACTGTCACCGCGCACCCGGAACGTGCCTCGGTGAAAATCCACATCGTTGCGCTCGTATTGGATATCCACCAAATTCTGCAACAGGGCGTTGCGCTCCAAGATATTCCCTACCTCCAGACCAACCAGCATCCCGTAATAGGCTTCGGGCGATCCCAGGCCGTAGATACACGAGACCGAAGCCACGATCAACACATCGCGGCGCGTCAGCAGACTGCGGGTGGCGCTGTGCCGCAGTTTGTCGATCTCTTCGTTGATGGAGGAATCTTTTTCGATAAAGGTGTCGCTGCTGGGGACATAAGCTTCAGGCTGGTAGTAATCGTAGTAGGAAACAAAATACTCAACGGCATTATCCGGAAACAGTTCGCGAAATTCACCATACAGCTGCGCTGCCAGGGTCTTATTGTGTGCCAGCACTAGGGTTGGACGCTGCACTTGTGCAACAACATTGGCCATGGTGAAGGTTTTGCCACTGCCCGTCACACCGAGTAATACTTGGTCGGAAACCCCCTCCTGCAATCCGGCGGCTAACTCGGCTATGGCAGCCGGTTGATCTCCAGCCGGGGCGTAGTTACTGTGTAGAACAAATTTGGCCATAAAAACCTGTGTCGTAAAAAACTAAAAACTACTACATTCAGTAGTTAGAGGGCAAAAGGGCTCGAACGTTCATCTGGGTAAATATCTTCACCTTTCAGCGCATCTGGGTCCGGTAGGGGCGTAAGATCAAGTCGGCTTATATTTTTTCTGCCGAATTTGAATAATATTATTTCTCGCAACGCTTCACCCTCTGGGTCGAATCCACGTAGGCCACTTACCCCTACGGCATAGTCAACCTGCTGCAAAAGCCTCTGCACCTGACGCGGATTTTCTACCCGTGCATCGCGCAGCATATCGAACAGCAAATTAGCTACATCATACCCCTGTGCTTCAAGAATCGTAGGAACTGCGGTATAGCGCTTGCGATATTGAGTCACAAACCTCTGCACGAAAATATCGCTGGACTCCGGGTCAAAGCCGTCGGCAAATATGGCACCACGAACATAGGGCCCGGCCTGATTGAGCAGATCCAGTGAGTTCCAGCCATTTATCCCAAGCAGCTGCACATTTTCTATACTTGAAAAAGCCAGCTGTGGGGCGAGAAGCGCGATAGTATCAGCAAAATCGGGGATAAACAGGGCTTCGAATTTTACTTCAGGTTCAGCCGGCGTGGAACCCTCCTCTGCGCTGTGACTGCCGTCAGTTTTTCCACTCTTTTCCACCTCTTCAGGCACCATGGGTGCTAGCGCCGCGCGAAAGTCGGTACTTCTGGGTGCATAATGGCGGTGATACAACACTTCGCCACCAAGCAATTTCAGGGCATTGCGGAAATGGCGGGTAAAATCATCCCCCAATTTATTTTCCGGTTGCAGCATGGCAAAGGTTTGCAGTTGAAGCGCGCTGACTGCATAACTAGCTAGGGCATAAGCCTGCTGTTTTGCCGTGAGGGAATGACGAAACACATATGAACCCAGCTGTGGCAGCCCCTCCCAGTGGGAGAGGAGTATGATAGGAATACCTTCCTGTTGCGCCACTTTGGCGGCGCGCTCGGCCGGCTCACCCATCATGGGCCCAATTAGCGCCATAACCCGCTGCGCCTGAATCAACTCGCGCACAACCTGTTCGGTATGTTCCATATCTGCACGGCTATCACGCACAATCAATTCCGGCGCATCTGCACCATACAACTGGGCGGCAAGCTCAATCCCCTGCTGTACCATACGCCCAAAAGGAGCATAGCGCCCGCTCAAGGGGAGTACCACCCCTACCGCACGCCGCTGCCAAGAACCTCCTCTAACCTGATCGAGCCATGCCAGCGCCTGGCTACGGACCCACTCATCTCTGCTGCCGTGCACCAACCGCTCAGCTTTGAGATACAGGTCAGAACCGGGCTTCACCTTCGAACTTGCGTGGGCGCGCAATTCGTGCAGAGCCAGCAGGCCCGCAATAGGTGTTTCGGCAAACATGAACGCTACTTCCTCAAGCTGGGCTGGCTGCATGCGCTCTAGAGCCTGCAACCCAATACTTCCAGCAAAGGAGGATACCTCATTGGCCCCGTCTCCAGATTCCAGCAACCGAGCACAAAAAACTAAGGCCTGCATCAACTGGTTGCGCTGCAGGGCAAGCTCCGCCTGCATTTGCATATATTCTTGAAATTGAGCGCTGTCGAGTAATCTTTCATCTACTCGCGCTAGCATAGTAGCCGCCGTTGCACCATCACCCGCGCGCAAACTTGCGCGCGCCAACAGCAACATCAGATCTACCGTTTGCTCTGATGCGGGGATGCGTTGTGCGTACAAACGCGCCTGCTCAAAGCGCCCCTGCTGCTGTAAAATGCGACTAAGGAGCGCGTAGGCTAAAGAAGCGTCCGCAGCTGCAGGACTTTCGAGGACATATTGACGTAGCAGCGACAGGGCG
>JAQUDG010000002.1 GCA_028685815.1 Desulfuromonas sp. | reverse complement strand
GCCGTTTGAGAATGAAAACCTTTTCCTTGGCTGTGTAATTTTTCCGCTTTTTGCGCATAGTGAATTCCTCCGTTCGTGTAGACTAACTCAAACGAGGGGATTCTCCAATTCACGGTGAACCAAAACAGTGTAAACGTAGGCATGGTTGTTCTTACCATCACCCTGATCTTTGAACTGCACCCGAAACACGATGTCACTATAGGTGCTGCGCATGGACTTGCTGATATAGGAACCATCGATACGCTCAGTAGTAGAAAAATCCATCTGAGCTGCAATTTGCTCCGGTAACTCGTACTGAAGCAGGTTGCGCACAACTTGCATATCTTCAAAGGCCTTACGGACAAACGTATCATGTGGGTTGTGGATTTGATTACTCATGCCATTGATTATACCCTGCACGGGAAGGGTAGGCAATGCTGAAAAAGCATAAGCTATGGGCAGGGTGTACGGCAGGGTGTACGGTGAATACTTGTTTCTGATATGGGTTGCAGCTCCAGCTTTGTGCTACGTTGGTCTGTACGTATCAGAAGCCGCTGCTATGCCTGTCCCTACCTACCACCATCAAAAGGTGTGATAACGCGCATGAGGCTTTGCCTCACAAAACGTAGGGACAGAGCATAGAAGAACAGCAAGAGACCTAGATTGGGTTACGCAGCAGCGTCTAATTCAACTTCAAGCTCTGTGTTACAGTCTATTTCTGGTTCTTCCTCCATACTCAGAAACTGAATCTCCTCAACACTCTCAGGAATCAACCTATCCAGCGGCAAAGAGAACGAAGCGGTATCCGCAGCAGCTATGAGGGTTCCTTGGCTTAGATGCGCATAGACAGTACTCTATAGGACACCCAGTACTCTATAGGACACCCACAAAGCAGTTCACATTAGCAGTACTATCAGTACTATAGGACACCCACAAAGCAGTTCACATAACACCTCTCTTATGCGGCATAATGAAAAACAATAAGTGCTGAATAACCTTGTATCGCGAAGTCAGCGCTGGTACCTTTTTTATCTACGCAGACAAACGGACAACTAGCTCAGGAATTGAATGACGGAGAAACTATGCCAACTATCAGTATGTTCTACGGTATATTGGTGGCCTTATTTTATGAAGATAATAAGCGCCACCACACCCCTCACTTCCATGTGCGTTATCAGGGATCAAAAGCTTCAATCGCGATGGATGAGGGTAGTGTGCTTGCTGGATACATTCTGGGTAAGCAGTTGAAGTTAGTTCAAGCGTGGTTGGAACTGCATCGGGATGAGCTGTTGGCCAATTGGGAATTGGTGACTAACGGTGAAGCTCCATTCCGAATTGCGCCACTGCAGTAGGAGGCACAAAATGGAAACGCTACTCGACGTTGTACGTGTTAAGGTAAAACCCAAGTATATGCTGGAACTCGAATTTGAAAATGGCGAAGTGCGGCTCTTTGATTTCGCTCCCTATCTGAAAAAAAAACCATTCGACCAACTTAAAGGGACAACCTCCTTTTATGGTGCCCATGTCAATTATGGCACCGTATGTTGGCCTGGAGATCTGGATATAGCGCCGGAGACCTTGTATGACAATTCAGTTCCTATGACAGACGCAAGCCCAATCAATGATCTCAGTGTAGAAAGCGTCTGAACCATGACCATGCCCCGCTATAGTCTAATAAGCGTAGAAGACACCCCGTGGTATCACATCGCCTGCCGCTGAGTCCGGCGCGCATTTTTATGCGGTCATGACACCGTCAGCGGACAAAACTTTGAGCATCGGCGTGGCTGGATTGAAGAACGGATTGGCCAGCTTTCCAGCGTATTCGCCATCGACGTCGCCGCGTATGCAGTCATGAGCAATCATTACCACCTAGTAGTTCGCATAGACCATGAACGTGTGGAGCAATGGAGTGACTACGAAGTGCTCAAACGCTGGACCCAGATATTTACCGGGCCATTATTCGTACAGCGCTATTTGGATGAAGATCAGCGCGACAGCTTAAGCGATGCGCAACTGGGTATGGTGGACACCTACATAGAACTCTACCGCCAGCGCTTGTGTGATTTATCTTGGTATATGCGCGTCCTCAACGAAACCATCGCGCGCAAGGCCAACGCCGAAGACAACTGCACCGGACGCTTCTGGGAAGGGCGCTTCAAAAGCCAAGCCTTGCTAGATGAACAAGCCGTACTCATGGCCATGAGTTATGTAGACCTCAACCCCGTGCGCGCCTGCATTGCTGATACCCCCGAAGAAAGCAGCCACACCTCGATAGCTAAACGCCTAGAAAAGCGCAGAACCAGCACATCTAAACGCTCAGCATCCACACCGCCAAAGCAGAAATCCCCAGCGCAGCAGCCTGAACCATACCAATACGCCCAACAAACGAAGAGCCAGAACATCGCCCTGCGCTGCGAAATCAGCCTCAGTCAGCTGCCGGTAGCTCCACTCATGCCGTTCGAGCCTACGGAAACGCTACCCGCAAGTATCCCCTTCAGCTTTGAAGATTACACCGAACTCGTTGATTACTTTGGCCGAACAGAAACCCCTGGCAAACGCGGCTATATCCACGCCAAAACACCCTCAATCCTCAAACGCCTGGATATGAACGCGGAAGAATTTATCTCGAAGGCCGACGAGTTGCTGCAAACCTTCTCCCACGCTATAGGTTCACCGCAGAAGTTGATCGATCTAGCTGCACACAAAAATTCCCGTTATCTGCATGGGGTAAGTAGTGCACGGCGCTTGTACGGAGAAGGCAGGGTGGCATAGCAGTAATAAAGGGTATTCTGCCATTAAATTCAGTTGCAGTGCTGTCCTTGTTCGATTACAGTTGAGCCATGTATACCATCAAGAAAATGTCTGAATTTGACAATTGGTTAAAAGAGCTCCGCGATCACCCTACGCGGATTCGGTTGTTAAGACGATTAGAGAGAGCCCAGCGAGGTGTGCTCGGTGATGTCGCTTCTGTTGGAGGTGGTGTCTACGAGATGCGAGAGTTCTTTGGCCCAGGTTGGAGAATGTATTATCGCCAGTGCGGTAATACATTGATTATTATGCTCGGTGGCGGTGATAAAGCCAGCCAACCGAAAGACATAAAACTAGCTAAATCTTTGGCTGAGACATTAGAGGAGTGAGGGCGTATGCGAAAAAATACATATATTGAAAACTTGCCTGAATTTGACATGGCTCAACATATTCAAAGTGAAGAAGACGTTGTAGAGTACTTAAGGCAGGTACTGGAGGAAGGCGATGCTGGAGAGCTCGCTGCGGCCTTGGGCCATATTGCGAAGGCGCGAGGAATGACAGAAATAGCCAATGCGAGTGGGATTAAGCGTGAGGCTCTCTACAAGGCTTTACGTCCAAATAGTCATCCTCGCTTTGAAACAATTCAACGAGTCTGCAAGGCTTTAGGCGTCAAGCTTACTGCTACGAATCTGACTAATTAGAGGGTTGTTTGTATCGCACCATCGTTTGAGTACTGCTATGGACACCCACAATATTGTCTATAGAAATATTGACTATAGAACACCCACAAAGCAGTTCACATAGCACCAGTTATGCGGCATATGTTAGATGGCTTTTCGAGTTATCAAATCTGCTTGTATTTGCGTAGTCTTTAAACTGCAATCACAGATGATGCTTAACTTAAACAAACAGCTGCCTACCGCAAATGGCAGAGCAAGCTAAAAGATCAACGAGCTAAAGCGCTGATAGCAGCCCGAGTTTTCCGATTAGCCAATGGGATGCCGGGTGACGTCAAACCGGTAGGTCAGGGCGTAAGCGAATTGCGGATACATCATGGGCCAGGGTATCGCGTATATTTCTACCAGCGCGGGAGTGAGGTTGTTTTATTGCTCTGCGGAGGTGATAAAAGCAGCCAGCAAAAGGATATTGAGAATGCTCTGCAGTTGGCAGCGCAATGGAGGACATCATGAGTGGACTTATCTACGAATACGATCCAGCGGAAGCGCTGGAGAGCGAAGAATGTATTGCTATCTTCCTTGCCGACGCATTAGAGACAGGTGATGCAGCATATATAGCAAAAGCCATGGGTGTAGTAGCACGTGCCAAGGGAATGGCAGAATTATCCAGAGAAACCGGCCTGTCACGTGAGCAACTTTATCGCTCGTTCAGCGAACAGGGAAACCCCACCCTCAAAACCATGCTGGCTGTGTTACGCGCACTTGGTGTGGATATGACTGTTAAGCCCCATACGCCAGCAGTTTCCTAAAAAAGAGGTAAGTTACTATATGACACCCGCTTTGTTGACGTCGCATAACCAATATTATGCTCACTCCTTCGGGTAAATTATGGGAGAGGCATTTATCCCCCCATCTACACTTATTCCCCACCCCATAACAACATACCATTCAAACATATATTATTTTCTTGAGGGGGAATTTGAACATTAGCCAAGCAGATAAAAGTGATTTACTTGCATTGCTGTAGCCTTGAGGTTACAGTATGGTTAAGTATCAAATTGTTGAAAGAGAAGAATTTAGCCAGTGGTTGAGTGACTTGAAGGATGTGAAGACGCGACTACGGCTGATTAAGCGCTTAAGACGTGCCAGTTTAGGTAATTTAGGCGATGTGCGATCAGTAGGTGACGGTCTTTTTGAAATGCGCGAATTTTTTGGTCCAGGTTGGCGCATGTATTACATTCAGCGACATCAATTATTAGTGGTCATGCTGGGTGGTGGTGAAAAGTCAACTCAGGTAAAAGACATTCAACGTGCTAAAGCATTAGCTCAGGAGGTGACAAATGAGTAAGCATAAGACGACAATAAGACCTTTTGACGCGGCTAATTATTTAAAGTCAGAAGTTGAAATTGCTGCATATTTGGATACTGTGTTGGAAGATGATGACCCTGCATTGCTTGCTGCTGCTCTTGGTGACATAGCTAGAGCGCGGGGAATGAGTTCGTTAGCACAGGCAACTGGTTTGTCTCGTGAAAGCCTTTACAAGAGCCTTTCGGGAGAACGCATCCCATCAACTGAGACTCTGTTTAAAGTGATTCATGCGCTAGGATTTAAATTGTCGGTTTCTGCACGTGAGGTGGCATCAGACCAATATAGTACACCCACAAAGCAGTTCACATAACACCTCTTATGCAGCATAATAAAAGCAGAGTTGATTCTTGCTCACAGTTCTTTACGCTAATAAGATGTTAATGTATGTATAAAGCGAATTGCCTCGATAAAGCAACAACTGTTCTGTAAATTCAAAACTTCTCTTTGGAGCGATCGTTGATCCTTGAAAAGTCAAGTAAACTCGGCCAGTTTCCCACTCTTCCGATATCTCCATCAGCACGGCGCTGACGAGTCTCAAGCAAGAATCTTCGTTGGGAAAAAGGGTTGCAACTCGAGTTCTACGTCGAATCTCCTTGTTGACTCGTTCAATAACGTTGCTGGTTCTAATTCTGCGTCTATGTTCTTCAGGGAACTGGAGGATGGTCAGTCCTTCTTGAATGTTCTCTTCTGCCCATGCCGTCAGGCGAGGAGCTGCTTTTTCATAACGTTCTACAAGCAGGTTTAATTGCCTTTTGGCTTCAGCTTCATCAGGCGTAGGTAGTGCATCATGGTTTCTTTCCTCTCTGGGTGGGTTTGGCGATTCAACCAAAGAGAATAACCGTGGCCCGTCTTTTTGTCAGGCCTTTTGTAATTTACAGAAACAATGATGCACTACCTCAAGCATTCTTGACTGTGGTACTGATTTGCAGTACGTTTAGTGAGTGTCTAACTTTAAAAATAAGGAGTCGAGGGATGCAAGAGACCACAGCAAACCTTTTTAGGAAAAATTTGAAGACAGAAGTTGATCGTTGTATCGATAACCACGAGTTATTACGTGTTACTCGTCGTAATGGCGAAAGTTTTATTGTTCTGAGTGAGTCCGACTGGAAAGCTATTGAGGAAACTTTATATTTAAATCAAGTTCCCGGCCTTGTTGACAGTATTCATTCTGCAGCAAATGAGTCATTAGATGAGGGAACCAGAGCCGAAGACATTGACTGGTGAGTTGGAATGTCATTCTTTCACGTGCTGCGGTTAAGGATGTAAGAAAAATTAAGTCAGCTGGTTTAAGCCCACAAGTACAGAAATTGATGGCTGTTCTAGAGGATGATCCCTTTAGTAAGTACCCATCTTATGAAAAATTGGTTGGGAACTTGAGGGGCTATTATTCGCGCCGCATTACTATTCAACATCGACTTATTTACCAAGTCATTGAAGATAATCGTACTGTTAAAGTTTTGCGTATGTGGAGTCACTACGAATAGATACTATATAGAGCCTCTTGCAAAAGTCTTCCGCCAGAGGGGTCAGTTGTTTGCGAAACGGGTTTTGAGTAGTTTTTAAGCAAAACCCCGCTACATAGTGCTCTGAAAACTGTTTTTCCCGAATTTAAGACATACAACGCCCTTTGTGGGTAGTTCTGACCCGTTTTTTGCTCTTTGACAATCAGCAACTAGTGACTTTGAGTAACTGATCCGCAAATAGCGTGATTACTCCGAACATGGTATGCAGCATGACTTTGTCCGGTCCGCGAACGTGTACGTTTCGAGCTCCAAATTCATCCTTTAAGCGTCCAAAGCTGCGTTCTACGTCGCTTCGCTCCCGATAACGTACTGCTTCATGTGGTGCCATTGGAACGACCTGCTGGCCTCGCGGGTTGCGATCAATGATCGCTACATGGCCAAGCTCCTGACTTTGTGCGCGTATATACGCAGCGTCATAGGCGCTATCCATCAGATCATAGCAGGATGTCACCTTGGCTGCGCTGAGCTTCATCATAGGTATTGCTACCTGACTGTCATGTAGAGAGGCAGATGTTAAGACTGCGCTTATCGGCAATCCGCAATCATTTACATCCAGATGTAGTTTGTAGCCGTTCCAGGTTTCAGTATACCCTTTGGCGTTGCGTTTTACCCCGCGATCACAGACTCTAGGTAGCTGTTCCAGCGCTTCTTCAGCAGACTGGTGGCGCTGAAGTTCAAGCCGCTTCGGTTCTGCCGGTGGCCGAACATCTCCTTTGGCAGGGCGACCGCGCTTTATGACACTACATGACACTACAGGACACCCACAAAGTATCCTCCCAACCGTCATCCCTCCAATCGTCATCCTCTTCCCTAACCGTCATCCCCCCCCCAACCGTCATCCCGGACTTGATCCGGGATCCCTTCAAAAGAGAGATTGCGGGTCAAGCCCGCAATGACGGTGTTTTCAAGTTTAGGACACCCACCCACAAAGCCGTTCCCCCCACAAAGCCGTTCCATGCAATGCGCCTCTACGCGATATGTTCGCACACTGGTGAACACACCAACGAATGGTGGTTGTCCCCACCTCCATCGTAGGGGCAGTTCACGCATTGCCTTCATTCCTTTATCCTTGCTTTGTATGGTTCCACCTAGTGCCTCATATATATTAGGTTGCGTTTCCCCCAAGCCTCTTTATTCTATTGACTTTCGCTTTATTTTTATGGTTAATGAATGTTTAGATTGAAGTAATATGTTAGTCAATGTATTGCCCGTCTGTCTTGGTTTGTCGTGTTAAGACAATATTCTACGGGTGATTCATATCGCTATGCGTCAGATTACATTCTGGTCGTTCTTAGGTTTGATCTAGGAATGGCGTGTTGAAAACCAAGAAACTATGGAGGGGGCTATGAAGAGGCGTTTTTTTACGGCGATGTTGCTGTCATTGGTTGTGTCTATGCTGGTATCTATATCTTGGGCGGGTAATGCGAATGACGGCGTATTTGACTGGTTAGAATCGAAATTTCCCGAATATGTTTCACCTTCGGGCAGTCCATCGACAACAGTTGGTAATTATTATTTCCGCTACTATCCAGAAACAAATAGTCACCTCGGAGTCGATGTTACCAATAATCACTTGTACTATCTTGGGCCTATGTTTGATGGCTTGTGGGATCTAGGTCTGTCTATGGACTGGCAGGCACAAGTTGACCAAGATAACGCTTTGTTCGACTGGTTGGAAGCGCAATATCCTGAATATATTTCTCCCGCAGGTCAACCATCGACAACAATCGCGAATTACTATTTCCGCTACTATCCAGCAACAAACAGTTATCTGGGCTTAGATAGCAAGAACAATCACGTGTATTATCTGGGGCCTCTTCACAATGGGTTGTTAGATCTTGGTCTTGCTTCGTACTGGCATGAGCAGATGGGAACCACTCCGACGGATGGATCAGAGGAGGAAGTGCGCATCCTGATGAATTCAGTAATGGCCCTTGCCACCAATACCGCAACTGATGGCTTGATGGATCAGGTTGAGCTAATTATGGCGGGGGTGCTCTCTGGTTCTACGCCTTCTTCTTGCCCTGTGGTAAGCACTAACCTGGATATCGCGGCGCTGATGGGTTCAGGTGATCTTGCAGCGGCTTTAGCAGGCTTGCCGAGCACCATTACTGCATCAGCTGATTATGGCAGCGGGTGTCGCGCGGCGGATGGTAGTTTCTTTTCCGGTGACGTGGGTCTTGCGGTAAATAGTCTGCGAATTGATCCGAATAGTGGCAATATTAGTTTTACCATGGAGGCACGGGTTAATAATCTTGCTCAGGACAGTAAACTTATAGGTAATGGTGTTATGAGCGGCAGTTTGAACGCTAACCTCATGTCCGAGGCCATTAATGCTGATATAAGGTTCAACAATTTCATAGTCTCCAATGGTCAGCATCTGGACGGCATTATGACATTAAATGCACTGGGTGGTGTTTACAAAATCAACCTGGACGTTACTTCAGATGGTGTCTATAGCGCTAAGCTGGCTCTGGTTATGACAGAAATCACCAACGGCGATGACGATGACGATTTTGGTGGCGTGTTTAGCGTCAGCTCAACTTCTGGATCCGTGAACGGGTACGATGTTAAGATTAATAATCTGATCATTGATTCAGATATGTGCGAGCAGTACCCTGTCGGTGGTTCCATAGTGTTTACTAAAAATGGTAAAAGCTGGACGACAACGTTTGATAATAGCTGCAACGGTTCATATCATCTGTATTAAAATAAATATATTACGTAGTTATTCTCCGGCCCGTGCATCTTCATGCTGCACGGGCCGGTTTTTTTAGTGCGTGGGGTGGGTGAGGCAACGGGGATGCCATGACAAAGAATATATTTTATTGTTATTTGGCTTTAATGCTATTTGTGATGGTTGATGCGCGTAACGCAATTGCCTGGCCAGAGTCCGTCAATGTTTGGCTTGTCGAACAAGCGCTTGAGACGCTTCCTGTAGGTATGCAGGAGGGGTTTATGCCGCACAGAGAAGCTATTTTGGCTGGGCTCCGCCAAGATGACCTATCCTTTTTGCCTTTTCCCGCTGATTTAAAAGGAGAGGCAGAGGTCGCTGCGGTCGATACCTTTCATACGCTGCTTTTTTTATCCCAAACCTTCAGTGGTAATCTTGGAGTAGATATCGACACGCTGTTTAAGGCCTTGGGGATATTGACACGGCGGATCGCTGAGCTGAGCTATCCGCTTTATAATGTTGATATATCCACCCAGGTTTCAGATAGCTACAGTGGTGATCTTGGGGCTTTTATGGAGCAGATGGTTATTGAGCCCGCAGGGGTTGGTTTTTGGACGGGTTCCGCTGTTGAAGTTTCGCGTTCTATGCAGGTGGGGCAACGGTTTTTTTCAGCTGTCACTGGTGCCTACACCGACGCGGGGCAGGGGTTTGAGGAGTTGCAGGGCATAAATACTATATGCCTGCGCCAATCCCTGCAGGATATCCTCAGTGTTTGGTTGACGCTTTGGACGGCAGCTGAAGATGGCTATTTTCACACCATCAGACTGGCGGCGAATCAGGCTGCGTTTCATCCCGGGGATAGCATCCTTCTCAACGTATCGTTGGTTGCTGGCAACCGTGAGTCTACGGCTGACCTCTATCTCGGCTTTACGGAGGGGGCCGGCGAGCTTTGGTATTTATGCCCCGATCTGACCGTTAGCCGCCAACCGCGCCCTTGGCTGTCGGGGGTGGATTTGCCTGTTCTAGCCAACGAAGAGCTTTTTTCGCTGTTGCTACCGGATGTCGAGGACAACATAAATTATACCTTTTATGCGCTTCTGGTTGTTCCAGGTGGGAGTCCTGCCGATCCTGATGACTGGGTGAGCAACTTGGCGACGTTTGAAACTCACCTCAGCCCAAGCCCGCCTGTACAGTTGGATCAACTACGTGACGAGAGTTATCTGTTCCCTGGTATTGATCCGGAAACACGCGAGCTGGTAGCACTCCCTCTGCAGCGCTGGGACTTTATCTTTTGTGGAGATCTGCGCGATAATCCTCTAACCGAGGAAGATGAGACGTTGATTGGGATTTTAATTCCCGGGCGCTATGATCATATAATTGTGTATCTCGGGCGCGATCAGCACGGCAAACCTTGGGGGGCAGAGATGTCAACCCATCTGAGTGATAGCGTGGTCGGACTCCGGTATGTGTGGTTACCTGAATTTGAAGAGGTGCCGCCGAGCGTAGATGCGTTGCATTTAGCTCTTGGGCCTAAAGCGCTGTGGGAATACGAAGAACGTTGGGCGAAGCGGCTTGCACCAGAAGAATTGATGAAGCTGAAAAATTCTGAGCTACTTCTGTTACGGCAGATACAACAGGACTGGGAGACCTCTTTCCCTTATCAGTTTGAGGCAATGGTGTCTAAAAACCTTTCAGATAAAGCCGTGCAGATTATTGATGACGGACGAGAGGGTGGGGCTAACTGCGCCGATTATTGGTTGTCTTTGTATGAAGATTTTGCCGATGTGTGTATCTATGGGACCAGAATGAGTGCTGCAGAACTTATGGATTTTTACCAGTACGATCCAGATGCCAGACGAGTCCTGGTTCCGGCGGCGCTAAATCCGCTTCCGCTTCCGCTGAAGGTTTGGCAGATATTTTACTTTGGCTATTACGCGGTTGATCCTCTGCCACACATATTCCCCTGTGATGGTCGGATAGAGACAGGGTTACCTATGCCAAGCAGGTTTTTGTCTAGTCTGCAGCTTGTCGAAATTAGCCCTGTGGATACCCCCGCTGAGTGGATAGTGACACAAACATTCCCCCCCCCTGCTTGCTTCGCGAGCCTTCTCCTCCCATTTTATAGGGGGGATTGAGGGTGTGTGTGTCGGTGGAAGTAAACACCATTCGTTGCTGTATTCACCAGCGTGCGTACATATCGCGTAGGGGCGCATGCCATGCGCCCTTGGTCACTTTTTGAATCCCAATTACAAGAAAAAATATAATTTTGAACTTTGGCGGGGCGAGTGTTTTGTTGCATTGTTTTATTTTTTTTAAAGCATATAATAATGAAGAAGGGCTTGTTTCTAAGGGTTTTGTGAAGCTGCTTTTATCGCTCGAGCGATCTTAATCCCCCTCTCCAATATCTTATTTAATTTTTTACAGGCAGCCAGTTGCTGCAGCAGGCTGTCAATAGGTACTGGTTAGGTTGTTTATATTTAGGATGATTAGTTGTTCTATGTTTTTATTCTGCCACAGTAAGAAGTAGGAGGTGTGAAATGGTGAAGAAGCGGTGTTGTCTGATTTTGCTTATAAGTTCTATACTTTTTGGCGCTACTTTGTGTACATCTCTAGCCGAAGAGTACATGGCCATTAAAGCTAATGCAGGGCAAAAGAGGGTGTTGGTTATGTCAAATATGCCTCTTGATGTTTCCGTCGAGTTAAGTCCTGGTATTTACAGTGGTCTTCCTGCTGAGTGGTGGCTCCTGGCCGAGACCGAGTTCGGAGTTTTTCATTATTCTCTTAATGGTACCTGGGTACCTGGGCACACATTTACTCACCAGGGACCATTGTTTGAGCTCCCCGATTTTAAAGTTCTTAGTACTATAGGATTACCTCCAGGAGAATATAAGCTCAAGTTCGGATTAGACCCAATTATTGATGGTATTCTTAATAGCGGTGCGCTTATAGAAGAAGTGAATGTAACCATTGTTCCATTTAATTGCACTGAGCGTCCGACCGACTCACTTGCTGCTCTGAGCTCAGTTCAACAAGCGTTTATCGCCAATCGGGGTAACCCAGATTTTTTTGTTGTCGGATTCTCCAGCGAACATCTTGATCGAAACGGTAAAGTTGCGTATTCTAATAAGGTTCGCCGCATAGAGTCGTGGGTTTATAGTGGCGCAATGTTGGTAACGGCAATTTTCGACAATGGTCATTTTGTTGAAGAAACTAGTCAGGCGGGGGTTTCACGCCTTGAGCCTACGTATTTAAGCCCAAGTCAATTTACTCACTGTATGAACCGGAATGATGTTGTGGCACTGATGGGTGAGCCAAGCTGTGTTATGACTGAAGTGATGGGGGGACAGACATACCAGTACCTTCGATACGACCCAAAGCCGAGGCGTGCTGCGGCTACTGTTGTGCTGGAAAACGGCCTGCTGATATCTGTTACAGCAGGTTTTTCCCTTGCATATCCGGCGCTGGCTAACCAGTGCTTTTAAGACTAAGAAGGAGGCTGGTTATGTCTTTTTTAAAACCATTAAAAAACCAATGTGGTGCGATTATAGCGTTGGTGGTGGTTATCTTGGCTATTGGTGCCCCTGTCCTGTATACAACTGGACGGTATATGGAGCATCGACGCGCTGACATCGAAAACGTCGCGGATAAGGTCAACAATGGCGAAGCTATTACAGATGAAGAATTTGAGCGCGCCCGTACAGCTTTTTCTGATGTCGCTAGGGTTGGTGGTGCTGCTGCACAATTTTTAAACAGTGCTTTACCTGATGGTAATATTGGCGCGGATACAGTCGCTAGTACTGTCGGGGGAGTTATAATTGATAAAATAGTCGACTACGGCATGAGTGAAACCAGTGGGGGCGCTAGTCCGCCGCCAACGGCATCTAGACCGCTGCCGGCAGATATTCGTCAACAACCACCACCAGTATGTACACCTCACAGTCTGTACAATTGTACCGGTCGGAGTAGCTGCGTCGGCGCAGGTGGCTACTGGCATTCAAATAATTCATGCAGAATTTTCCCTGAACCCGGCTGCAGTGAATATGACTTGTCTCGTTGTCTGACCGAGGCTGCTTGTGCCGGCGTAGGTGGGGCTTGGTACAATAATCGATGCAATGAGGAATTCCTTAGTTGTACAGCTACAAGTTTAAATCTTTGTTTTACTGAGTCCGCTTGTACCGCCGTTGGTGGTCACTGGTACGACGGTAAATGTAATCAGTCGCACGAGGATTGCTATTCGGGTCGTCCCGAGTTGTGTGTAAACGAGAGCGACTGCCTTAATGCTGACGCGTTCTGGTATAATAACAGGTGTGCCGCGGAGCCAGAGTTTGATCTTGCCACCGTTAATATAGCTACACCAGTCAGCGGAATTGAAACCACTGACAACAGGATCGAGGTGACCGCCAGCTACACAGTTAGTCCTGGCGTCAGTATTTCATCGACGGGCTTCTTTGTTAACGGAGGCTTTCAACATGCTCCTTTTACGGGGGACTCTTTCAGTACGACAGCAGTTCTGGTAACGGGGGAGAATCAGATTGCCGCGACCCTTACGACATCTACAGGTGAAACCTACACAAGTGCGCCGATTACTGTCATAAGTAATGCGAGCAATAACCGTTACCATATTCGTATCTCTTGGGATAAGGATGATACCGACGTGGACCTTCATTTCTCCTGGAGTGGTGGAAATGAATGCTATTATAGCAATAAAGCGCCTAACTGGGGTAGTCCAGAGACTTCTCCTCGCCTAGATGTGGATGATACTAACGGCTATGGCCCTGAAAATATTACTATCGATAGTCTGCCGGGTCCCGGTCAATACAAGATTTATGTTTATTACTATTCGGATCACGGAAACGGAGGGACAAATGTGACCGCATCGGTCTACGAAAATGGTGTGCCCATTGTCTCAGGAGCTAAGCATATGACCAATCACGAATATTGGATCCTTTACGAGTTCTGACGTCGAAGTTCGGAATAGGAATTTTGTTTTGAACGGCAGTTTCCCGCGCCATGGCGCGGGAAACTGCCGTTATTCTAACTTTTGTCGGAGGACCCAACCTGAAAAAGTGACGCATCTTTTGTGTAGCACCACTTTTATTCGAAGAACTTTAAAAGGGTATGGTGCTGGAGTCGAGTTAGTGCTTGCTTAGTGGCAGTCAACAAAAGACTGCTATTTTTGAACAATTGCGCCTCTGTTTTGCCATCCTCAATAGCCATTCCTCTAAATAGTCTTATAAAACTCAATCAATACGCGCTCTTTGCTAGTTGAGAATAGCCTCCATCTGCTGTACGCTTAAATCAGTGGTTTGGAAAGCCTGTCAATGGTTGTGCAGTGAGATCGCACTCGTGGCAGTCGACATCAACGTATTTTCTGTAAAGAATTCCTGTCATATTCTGCATGGACTAGCACAGGTTGACTCGCGGATGGAGGTTGGGCTCAGCGCCCACGCAACTTTCTCAAGTTTGGGGTACAGGGTACTTTGTAGCGCGCATGGATAAATCTGTACGCTGCTTCGGCGCAGGCACGGGCTCTTTACGTTCCCTTATGAATCGATAACCTGAGTGACGCAGATGCAACAGCGTTGCAGGCTTTGCCCTCCAAGTCATTGGGTGCGCCTCTGGTTGGTGCTTAATGGTACCATCCGCAAAAATAACGGACTATGCTACCTGGCCCTGCTTGTTTTAAGGTGTTTCCCCACCTTTGCTTTCTGTCTCTCTCACGGGTATCGATGGGTAATAGAGACAAACTTCTTTGTCTGCTCTTGCCAGCGTAGCTGACGGGAGTTATGAGATGTATTGTGTGGTTTTTAGCCAGTGGCGAGGGTGCACACGATACGCCTCTACTAAGGAGATGTTAAGTAATGGTAAAGAAAAAAAATTATTGGATATTTGCTGCTTTTTTACTTTTTTTTGTACCATGTTTGTCTTCGTGTGGTAGCGGTAGCAGCCATCATGACGACACTGCCACCGCACAAGAGCCAGCGTTTTTTGCGGTAACCAGTGATACGCATATTTACGATGCGGCGCTGGGTACAAGCGGCGATGCGTATGTTATCGCGCAGAAAACCGACCGGACGTTAATGGGGGAAAGTTCCGCAATTTTCGTCCAGATGAGTGAATTGCTTATCCACAGCTCGCCGCGCCCGCAATTTTTGTTGATTCCAGGCGATCTTACCCGGGATGGTGAGCTAAACAGTCACTTGTTGATGGTAGAGCATCTGCATGCCCTTGAGGCTGCTGGTATCGAAGTGTTCGTCGTTCCCGGTAATCATGATATCGAAAATCCGGATGCTTCTGGATACACGCAGGCAGGTCGAGAGCCTGTGGAGAGCATCAGCGCCAGTGATTTTGCCGTTATGTATGCCCCCTTTGGGTATCGGCAGGCTATTGCGCGCGATCCTCACTCCTTAAGCTACGTTGCCGAGCCCGTTCCGGGATATTGGCTCTTCGGGATCGACTCTTGTCGCTATGCCGAAAACGATACTTATCCAATCGTTAGTGGAAAAATAAATGAAAACACGTTGGAGTGGCTGAAAGAGCATTTGGCGCTGGCGCGCGAAAACGGCAAGCAAGTGCTAGCGATGATGCATCATTCTCTGAATGAGCACGCCATAGGTTTGGGTGAATATCTGCCCGAGTTCATGCTTGGAGATTGGCAAAATGTGGGTCAGCAATTGGCCGATGAGGGTTTGAATCTGGTGTTTACCGGACATTTTCATGCGCAAAAAACAACCCGTAGAGATTTACCCAGGGGCGGGTTTATTGTTGATGTGCAAACGGGTTCTCCGAGTGCATGGCCGAACCCGTATCGGATGGTAACTCTTGATGCCGTATCGCATGAAATGGCAATAGAAACCCGCTATATCGAGAGTTTGCCTGCCTTTGATCACTTAGAAAATCCCGCTGATTTTGAGCAATTTTCGCGCGTGTTTTCGAACGCAAGCATCGATGCCATATTTGCACAGGTGGGAACCGCCATGTTTGGTCTGACCGTGCAGCAAATCGAACAATTCGCCCCTTTGTTGCGTGAGGCGGTCAACGCTTTCTTCTATGGCGATCAAAGGATGTCTATTAGCACCTTAGCCACTATCGCAAAGCTCACCAGCAGTGGAGACATGGGCGAAGTTGCTATGGGTGCAGTCCTATTCACTCTGTGGCAGGATTTGCCACCGCAGGATAATAACTTGACCCAGATACTTGAGCCTTTACCTTAAGATGTGTGTCTTTGGCGGTTGAGGGTTGCCCTTGTCTGCGGTACGATTCCAATCGAAATCTGGGTCTGGAGCGTTTCCGCAATAGAGCACGTCGCAAGGGTGTGCTGCGGTCTTCATCAATACCATCCTGATAAGAATATCCTCGTTCGCATCAGTATTAAGGCAATGATTTTCATGGCAGAATGTGAACAGAGTCCCACTATTGATATAGTGCTGGCCAGCTGCAACGGCGCGACTTATATCCGCGCACAGATTCAGTCTATGCAAGAGTGCGCTAGATATGCTGAGCTTGTGCGCAAACTCATTGTTGTGGATGATGCTTCGGAAGATTCAACGCTGCAGATTTTGCATGAACTGGCGCAGGCTGATGCACGCATGGTGGTTATCGCGAATAGCGGAGCGAGACGAGGGGTGATGCAGAATTTTGCTTTTGGCCTGTTGCAGACTGTTGCCCCCTATATTGTCCTTAGTGACCAAGATGATGTGTGGAATTCAGCCAAACTGGATGAGTTGTTTTGCGCGTTGCGGCAGGCGGAGTCTGTGCATGGGGAGACAACGCCTGTGTTGGGATTTTCCGATCTTGCGGTGGTTGATGCGGAATTGAATCTGTTGGATACATCGTTTTGGCATCATCAAGCGCTTAAACCGGAGTGGGCGCAGCATCTCCGCCAGCTACTATGTCAGAATATAGCCCCAGGATGTTCAATGATTTTAAACCGGCCTTTACTCCATAAAGCTCTCCCTTTTCCTTCTGCTGCCGCAATGCACGATTGGTGGTTGCTTTTGACCGCGAAGGCGTTTGGGCAGGTTTTCTATATTGAGGAAGCCTTGCTTCTGTATCGCCAGCATGGGTCTAATCAGGTTGGTGCTCCGCGTTTCCGCAACTTGTGTCACCTTGGAGTTAAGGGTATTGTACACCGCGCGCGCACAAACTTGAGCGCTATTTCAGCGCAGGCTCGGGTTTTTTACGCCACCTTTGGAATCGACAACCTGAGCAGCGCAGATATACCTACGCTGCTAGCTCTTAAAGATTTACCCTCCAAGTCATTGAGAACACGGTTATGGTTGGTACTCAATGGCACCATCCGCAAAAATAGCAGCCTGCGCAATTTGGCCTTATTTGTTTTGATGTTTTTTCCGCCGCTGCCTGATGGGCCTTGTGATGATTGATGCTGATGTAGCGCGGCAGCCTAAGGTTGCAGTTCTGCTGGCAGCGTACAACGGCAGAAGATGGATAGCTGAACAGCTCGACACAATTTTGGCGCAAAGAGGTGTCGAGGTCACCCTGTTTATCAGCATTGACCCCAGCACTGACGGAACTGCAGCATATCTACACGAACGCGCTAAAACAGATACGAGAATAAAAATTCTTCCGGAACTTGCCCCTTCTGGGTGTGCTGCGCGCAACTTTTATCGCCTTATTTGTGATGTGAATCTACACTCTTTCGAATTCATATCTTTAGCTGATCAGGATGATTGCTGGAATACCAAGAAGCTTGCACGCGCCTGTGAAATTATACAGCGAAATGGTGTGGAAGCATATTCCAGCGATGTGACCGCATTCTGGCCCAGCGGTCGCGAGAAAAAACTTGAGAAAGCGCAGCCGCAGCAGGAGCTGGATTTTCTATTTGAGGCCGCTGGACCCGGCTGCACCTATGTCTTTGAGCAGCAATTTGCTTTGGCCCTGCAGCAGTTTTTAAACCGCTACAGGGCCGAGGTGGACACAATTATCGCCCACGACTGGTTATTTTATGCCTTTTGCCGTTCACACGGGTATCAATGGTTTATTGACACAATTTCCTTGATTCGCTACCGCCAACATGGGCGCAACGAGCTTGGAGCGAACTCCGGTGTGGCAGGGGCGCTCCGACGGTTACGTCTATTGCGTTCGGGCTGGTACCGGAGTCAGGCGGAGCAGATTGCGGCGACATGCGGCATGATGAATAATCCGCTGGTGGCAGAGCTTCTGGCGCAGGGTTGGCGCGGAAGATTGGCTGTGGTGCAGCACATTAACAAGTTGCGGCGGCGGGTGCGCGATCGGTTTTTGCTTGTTTTATTCAGCCTGTTGGGTTTGTTTTAGTGCGGGCGACTAGGGATAACACGAGCGCTTGAGTACTTTCGATTGACGCGGTTTCTCTCAATCTGCCCTTGCAAAACCCATCTTGAACTATTACCTTAGCAACCTGTTTGTCCAGAGCGTACCCGCATGGAGGGTGTCTAGCCCTCGGTGAGTATTTGTGCTAGCGAGATTAGTGTTTTTTAAACTTAACCCTTATAAAGGAGCAACAATGTCTGGAAAAGTTACAATTGATGGTAAGGACTATGTTTTTGATGATTTGTCAGATAAAGCCAAAAACGATCTGCTGTCTGTGCGTGCGGTAGATCGGAAAATTAACGAAAATAAACAGGAAATGGCGATTCTACAGACGGCACGCAATGCCTACGCACGTTCGCTGTCTGAGCAGTTGCCGGTAGAAAAGCAGTAGGACTCGCTTGCGCATAGGCTAGTGAAGAAATCCTTGCTGCTGTGATAATGGTAGTGAGGATTTTCCTTTGATGCTTTGTTACTCTAACTTGTTGAGGATGTTTGTTATGGCCAAGATCGTACCAATTACAAAAACAGAATTTGGTGCAAAACTCTGGCGCCGTTACTCTAGCTACAGCTTTGCTGCCGGTGATGCGATTGCGCCACTGGTGATGCAGGAGCTGCCTAAGGCGCAACTATCTCTACCCATTGGATTTGCCCTTAAAGATGGGCAGGCGTTTCCAGTCGCGGTGCAGGGTCTAAAGCCAGGTGTTAATATGCTCGTGAACGCTGATGGAAGCTGGCGCGGGCGCTATATCCCTGCGGCCTATCGCGGCTATCCTTTTGTGCTCGCTGATACCGAAGATAACAAGCAGGTGCTGTGTATTGATGCCGATAGCGACTTGGTGTCAGATACGGAAGGGGAGCCGTTTTTTACCCCTGAAGGTGAGCCGAGTAAGGCTTTGAGCGAGGTTCTTTCATTTCTGCAGCAAATAAACCAGGATCGAATGCGCACCTTGGAGATGTGCAAGGTATTACAGAAACATAACCTGCTGCAGCCCTGGCCAATCAAGGTGAAATTTGATACGCAGGAGCAACAGGTTGACGGGTTGTTCCGTGTGGATGAAAGGGCTCTTAATGCCCTTGAGTATGACGCCTATAAAGAGGTGAGTAAGGCTGGAGTGTTGCCACTGGCGTACTGCCAGTTGCTGTCGATGCAGCATCTGCAGGATCTGGGGCGCCTGTACAGCGACGCGCTTAAGCAGCAGGGAACAACGCCAGAAGTGCCTGATGTGGATAAAATCTTTGGCGAAAAGGTTGACGACGATTTGTTCAACTTCAATTTTTAAGGTGCGTGCAGGTGCTGTCGTATGTAGGGCAAGGAGTCTTGATGTGCTTGCTGAATTTCTTTGTCGGGCTAGCTTGTGCCTGCCTTCCGTAAGATAGGTATGCTGGTTTGATGCGCCACACTGAAGAAAATAAGACTCCGAGTCCGCACAAGCTAGAACCGCAGCGCCAGTTTCTGCTCTGGTTCGAGTCCATCCCGCCTTGGCAGCAGCGTACCCTGGCGCATCTGCACACCATGATGACGAGCCCTAACACTGCCTATTTTACCCTGGATGGTGACGAGGCGCTGCGTCACTTTCTTAATGTGGTGCGCGCGCCGGATTTTGCGGTGCGCCAGGTGGCGAATCTGCTGCAGGTGCGCAGTGTGTTCAGCTTTGTGTTTTACGATGTGGAGTTTGTGCGCCGCTACACCTTGGACAATCCGGGTCTGTATGGAGCAGCTATGACTGCGACTCCACACTATTGGGATCGCTGCGCTGCCTCCTGGCACGAGCTGTGCGCCACCGGACTCAGCGATGCAGAGCTGCACCGCTGGCTTATGCAGCAGCAAGGGTAGGATTAGCCAACACAGCAGGAGAATTTCGCCAGAGATGGATTGGGTGCTAATCGGGATAGCCGGGTTTATCGGTGGCGCGTTGAATGCGGTGGCTGGTGGGGGTAGTTTCATCACGTTGCCGGTGCTGGTTTTTGTGGGATTGCCGCCGGTGGCGGCCAACGCTACTGGTACCGCCGCTTTTCTGCCTGGGTATATCGCGAGTGCGTGGCGCTTTCGGCGGGATATTGAATTGCCTG
Organism: Desulfuromonas sp.; assembly: GCA_028685815.1. Lineage (GTDB taxonomy): Bacteria > Desulfobacterota > Desulfuromonadia > Desulfuromonadales > Desulfuromonadaceae > JAIVHC01. The sequence continues at coordinate 37,286 of JAQUDG010000002.1, read as the reverse complement.
CAGGGTTGAATTTTGCCGGCATCGCGCTGATCTCTGTCGTCGGTGGATCCCTTGGGGCGTTTATTCTGCTCCGCACCAGTGAGCAGCTTTTCTCGCTCCTGATTCCCTGGCTGATTTTACTTGCAACGGCTGCTTTTGTTGTAGGCCCAAGGCTTTTACGTCGCAACAAGATTTCCGTAAAACAAACCGCGCCGCAGGTTGCGGTTCCGCTCTGTGGCAGTGTTGTTGCGGGGTTGATGTTGTTTGCTGTTTGCGTGTACGGTGGCTATTTCAATGGCGGGTTGGGGATCATCCTCCTCGCAGTGTTGGGGCTCCTTGGGCAAACAAATCTGCACGGGATGAACGGCCTGAAGAATGTTATTTCTACATTGTTAACCGCAGTCGCGGTATGCGTCTACGCGGTTGGCGGAGCCATAGCCGGAGGGCATCTGCTGTTGCTCGGAATTATGGCGGTGGTGGGTGGATACGCAGGCGCGGCGCTAGCCTACCGTGTTTCGCAAGCGGTGCTGCGTAGGTTCATAGTCGCCGTGGGTTGTTTAATGGCGCTGGGGTTTTTTCTCAAAGGTGTTCCCTGAAAGATAAACTTGCGGACAACATATAAGTTGTGATTTATGAATTACCCCTACATCGCAAGTGAGAAAAAAGGCGATGTGGGCTTTCTTTTAATATTTTACCTTTTTTGATATCAATCAAGTTTATTCCTTTGCCGGTGTGGCATGTTCAGCTCACTTCAATTGGTTCGAGGTCTTTATTAATCTGTGATGAGCACAGGTTTTGCTCGCTTAACCTTAAACGTAACAGGAGAAACACTATGGACATGTTTTGTTACCAATGTCAGGAAGCCGCCAGGGGAACCGGGTGCACCGTTAAAGGGATGTGCGGTAAGGAAGCGTCTACCGCAGGTCTGCAGGATCTGCTGGTCTTTATCCTTAAAGGGATTGCTGTGGCGGATCGTGAAGCACGCAAGCAGGGCAAAAACGATGCCGGCACTGGGCTGTTTGTGGTCAAGGCGATGTTTGCTACCATCACTAATGCTAACTTCGATAATCAGCGTATCACTGATTTGATTAAAGAGGCGCTGCAGCGCCGCGACGAGTTGAAGCGCAAGGTCGGGATGACTTCTGGGCCTGAGTGCGTGACCTGGAGTGGCTCCGAGGCGGATTTTGCGGCTAAGGCCAAAGAGGTTGGGGTGCTGTCGCAACCCAATGAAGATGTGCGTTCCTTGCGGGAGCTGTTGGTTTACGGCCTCAAGGGACTGTGCGCTTATACAGATCATGCGGCGGTGCTTGGGTATGAAAAGGATGAAATCTATGACTTTATCCTCGATGCGCTCGCTTCCACCACTGATGAGTTGAGTGTCGACGAAATGACCGGCCTGGTGGTCAAGTGTGGTGAGGTTGCGGTTACCGGGATGGCCCTGCTCGACGAAGCCAACACCAGCTGCTACGGCAATCCGGAGATCACTAAGGTTAATCTGGGAGTGGGCAAGAACCCCGGTATCCTTATCTCTGGGCACGATATGAAGGATATGGAAGAGCTCCTGAAGCAGACTGAAGGGACAGGGGTGGATGTTTACACCCACAGTGAGATGCTCCCGGCGCACTACTATCCGGCCTTCAAAAATTTTGACCATTTTGTGGGCAACTACGGCAACGCCTGGTGGCTGCAGGACAAGGAGTTTGCTTCGTTCAACGGTCCCATCCTCATGACCACTAACTGCATCACTCCGGTCAAGGATGCGTATAAAGACCGAATTTATACCACTGGGATGGCGGGTTACCCTGGGGTTGAGCATATCCCAGAGCGTGAAGCTGGGGGTGTCAAGGACTTCAGCGCTATAATTGCGCAGGCCAAGACTTGTACTCCGCCCGAAGAGCTGGAGAAGGGTGAGATTGTGGGCGGTTTTGCCCACGCTCAGGTGATGGCGCTGGCTGATAAGGTGGTGGATGCGGTCAAGAGCGGAGCAATCAAGCGCTTCGTGGTTATGGCAGGGTGTGACGGACGCCATACCTCACGCAGCTATTTCACCGAGGTGGCCGAGGCGCTGCCGCAGGACACCGTTATCATGACCGCCGGATGTGCCAAGTATCGCTACAATAAGCTCAACCTTGGTGATATCGGTGGTATTCCGCGCGTTCTCGACGCTGGGCAGTGTAACGATTCCTACTCGCTGGCGTTTATCGCTCTGAAGCTCAAGGAAGTATTCGGGCTGGACGATATCAACGATTTACCCATCTCCTACGATATCGCCTGGTATGAGCAGAAGGCCGTCGTCGTGCTGCTGGCTCTGCTTGCCCTTGGAGTCAAAGGGATCCGTCTTGGGCCCACTCTGCCGGCGTTTCTGTCGCCAAATGTGGCCAAGGTACTGGTGGATAACTTCGACATCAAACCGATTGGCGATGTTGCCAGCGACGTAGAAGCGATTATGGCAGGCAAGTAAAAGCTACACCCAACCATGTGCTTGTGTACGCTATGTTTGCACTTTATGGCGGATCCCCTCGGGGGTCCGCCTTTTTAATGCTAAATTTGTTTTATTGGCGCACGAGGCGCCAGTCGGGGGCGTGGGCGGTTTCGGTGCTGCGCCATGGGTTGATATCCAGGCCACCTCGACGGGTGTAGCGCGCATACACGCTCAGGTGTTCGAGATCGCAATGGCTCCACAAGTCGGTGAAGATCCGCTCGACACACTGCTCGTGAAATTCGTTGTGCTGGCGAAATGAGATCAGATAGCGCAGCAGGGCGGCGTGTTCGATTTGGGCACCCTGATAGTTGATCCAGATGCTGGCCCAGTCAGGCTGTGCGGTGATAAGGCAGTTGCTTTTGAGCAGGTGGCTATACAGGGTTTGCGTGACCCGGGCAACATCCTTGATCGCGTCAGGCTGGCGCAGTAATTCAGGTGCGGTTTGGTAGCAATCCACCTCAATGTCGAGATGATCGATGCAGATTCCCTCTAGCGCGGCAATCTGCCATGAGTCGGGCACCGGTGCGGATTCTTCCAGCGGATGGAGCTCGACCTTCACCTTCGCACCTGTCGTTGCACTTAAATCCTGTGCCATCAGAGCGTGGACTGCGGCGCGAGAATCAAACCTGCTCTGGTTGAAGGAGTTAAGATAGAGCTTGAACGATTTTGATTCGACAATGTGTGGAGAGGTGCAGGGGAAGCGGAACCGTCCCAGCGCAGCGACAGGTTTCCCTTTGGAGTTGAGCCACGAGATTTCGTAGCCATTCCATGCATCTTCCCCTTTGAAGGGGAGGGTGGCGCCAAGGCCGAGTTCGGCACGTTTTGCCGCGCGCGGAACCGCGAACAGTTGGCTGGGGTCGTACTGCTGCGGGTAACTGGTTGGTCTGCCGAGGGGGATGGTGTTGAGATCAGTCATGGGCTCTCTTCGTGGGTTGTCGAGGATGGATATATTTTATTGGTTAGGGTATCGTGGCGCACATATTATGGCTTTATCTCCACAAGTCAATGCTGAGATGCACAGACGAAAATCGGGTGAATAGATTTATGCGTGGCGAAGGAGCGAATGTTTCGATGCCGCACACACAAAAGAGGGGCATGTTTTGGAAGCTGATAGCCACTACATGGAGTTGGCGCTCCAGCAGGCCAGTGAGGCGCAAGTATTGGGTGAGGTGCCGGTAGGCGCGGTGCTTGTAGATGCGCAGGGGCGGGTGCTGGCGGCGGCGGGAAATAGGCGTGAGGCTTGGCAGGATCCGACCGCACATGCCGAGCTTATTGCCCTGCGTTTGGCTGCACAGCGCATGGAATCGTGGCGTTTGTTAGACACCACCTTGTATGTGACCTTGGAGCCCTGTGTTATGTGCATGGGGGGAATTCTTTTGGCGCGTATCCCCACGCTGGTATTTGGAACGCGCGATCCGCGTGCAGGTGCTTCGGGTTCTATTTATGATTTTGCTACAGATACGCGTTTCAATCATCAAGTCGAAGTGCGCGAAGGGGTGTGTCGCGAGCAGTGCCGCGCGCAGTTAGCGAGTTTTTTTGCGGCGATACGGGCACGGAACAAGGTGCGAAGCGCTGCAACTACGGAGGATTGAAGTGGCGCGAGCAGGTCTGCATGCGGACGCAGCAAGAGCGCACAGCGCGGATTAGTTAGGATATCGCGCCATGCGGTAGAAAACTCTTTACAGTCTCGCTTATGCTGTGTACTATCCTGCGCTTAATGCGGAGAGGTGACCGAGCGGTTGAAGGTGCTCGCCTGGAAAGCGTGTGTACTGCAAGGTACCGAGGGTTCGAATCCCTCCCTCTCCGCCATTTAAACCTTTGCTTCTGCGGTTACGGGATTCGAAGCGGAGCGAAACGCTGACTAAATGTCAGAAAAGCGGACACGATGTCCGCGTCAGTGAGCGCAGGGGAGCCTACGCATGAGTCAACGTGAAGTTGACGAAGGAGTAGGAGAATCCCTCCCTCTCCGCCATTTTAAAATAAGTTTCACCTTGATATAATGCCGCCACAGGTGGCGGTCAGGTCCCGCGCAACGGGCGGTCGCGAACCCCGTCAGACCCGGAAGGGAGCAGCGGTAGTGATGCAGCCGGTGTGCCGCGGACAAACCTGGCCGCCACTTGTGGCGACATGCGTTTAAGTGCTGTCAGTTTAAGCATCTTCTCAAGCATACGTTTACAGTTTAATTCTGTACCTTTTTGTGTCGGGTACGCTAACATGCAGGGTAGATTCTGCCCCAGTGCCGGTTTTGGATTGCACTACGAATCCAGATGAGCTCCGCATGGAACGCTGCAAGACCATCCGGCATATCCACTCAACCAGTTCACAGTCAGCTTCAGGTGTATGTCTTATCAGGTTTTAGCTCTTAAATGGAGACCGGCCCTATTTGCCGATCTCGTCGGGCAGGAACATGTCAGTCGCACCTTAACCAACGCCATAAACAGCGAGCGGGTTCACCATGCGTTTGTGTTTACTGGGGCGCGTGGGGTGGGGAAGACTTCTGCCGCCAGAATTCTGGCCAAAGCGCTCAACTGCCGTGAGCGCCAGGGGGCAGAACCGTGCAATGCCTGTGATTCCTGCCGTGAAATTACCGCCAACCAGCACGACGATGTCATCGAGATCGATGGAGCCTCCAATAACGGGGTAGAAAATGTGCGGGAGCTGCGCGAGATGGCGCGGTATATGCCTGCGAGTGCTCCCTTTAAGATCATCATTATCGACGAAGTGCATATGTTGTCGATTTCTGCCTTCAACGCCCTGCTTAAAATCCTCGAAGAACCGCCGGCACATGTGAAGTTTATTTTTGCCACCACTGAACCGCATAAAATCCCCGTAACCATTTTGTCACGTTGCCAGCGTTTTGATTTTAGGAAGATCACGCATGCGAAGGTGGTCGCACAACTGGAGCGTATAGCCAGCGCTGAAGGGGTCGATATCTCCCCCCGCGCCCTGCGTCTGATTGCCGAAGCTGGCGGAGGCAGTATGCGTGATAGCTTGTCTACCTTTGATCAGATTTTAGCCTTTTGCGCAACGCAGGTGGAAGATGCCGATGTCATGGCCCTTTTGGGGGTGGTGGACCGGCGTTTGGTGCTGGATGCTCTAGAGGGCTGCGTTGGGCGCCAACCGTCGCAGGTGTTTGAGGTGGTTCGGCGTGTCGATGAGGCTGGATATTCATTTCGCACCTTTTGTCAGGCACTTATAGAGACCCTGCGCACCCTTGTTTTAACTGGTGTGATCGAGGACGCCGAACTGCAGCTCGGCATCAGTGCGGACGAAGTGTCAGAGTTTGCTCAGCTTGGCCAGCTTGGCGCGCCCGAGGACTGGCAGCGCCTTTTGAGCATCTTGATTAAGGTTGAAACGGAGATATCTGCTTCAGCGTATCCGCGTCTGTTGGTGGAGATGGCCTTGATTCGCGCTGCGAGCCTGCCCCCGGCGCGTATGCTTGCAGATGTGATACGCAAGTTGGAGCAGATGGAGGCGTCTGCGGGTACCGCAAGACCTGTTTCCGCTGAGCCTGGCTTCTCTGCGCCTCCTATTCCTCAGGCGGCGTCCCATTTTCCAGCGCGAGTATCATCGCAGGGATCACAGTCTTCGTCACAACAATCTGCACCTCTTTCAGCGCCACAACCGGCATCGCCGGCGCAAGATGACTCGAGGCAGGATGATTCAATGCAGGTAGACAGTCAGGGTCAGGCCAGCCGCGCGCCGATTCCACCCCCGCCGGATATTCCTCCGCCTGCCGCAGAGCTTGAGGTGGAGCCCTTCGTTGCTACGTCAGCTTCGACTTCTGCTTCAGCCACCGCCGATCCAGACGCCGCCAAAGGCTGGGCAGAGATGGTGCGCTATGTGGGCACGAAAAATCCGCGCATTGGGGCGCTGTTAGATAATATAAGTTTACTTGAGCTTGCCCCTCCGGTGATGCGCCTAGGCGCGGTTGGTGGTTCTTTTCTGATGCAGCAGCTCAAGGACAAGGATACATGCGAAAAAATCAGTGCCCTAGCGCAGACATTTACTGGGCAAAAGATAGTGCTCAAGGTGGAGGTTCTGAGTGCAGAGAAAGTGCCCCCATCACTGCAACAGAGCAAGCAAAAGCAGGAGAGTGACCGCTCCCGACGTCTGCGTGATGACGCAGTAAATCACCCTATCGTCCGCCAGGCAGTAGAAATTTTTGGTGGGGAAGTGGTGGCGGTGACCCCGAATGATAAGGGCTATGTGTAGAGCGTTTAAAGAGGCTGCCGAATGAATTGAACCATAAGAATAAAGGAGAGATGTTATGGCTAAAGGGATGGGCAACATGATGAAACAGGCGCAGCAGATGCAGCGCAAAATGGAAGAGATGCAAAAAGAGCTTGAAACACGTGAGGTGGAAGCTAGCGCCGGTGGTGGGATGGTTACAGTTCGAGTTAGTGGAAAACAGCAGGTGCTCGGCATCACTATTGAGCCTGACGCAGTTGACCCGCAGGATGTGGATATGTTGCAAGACCTGATAATGGTCGCGGTTAACGAGGGGGTACGGAAGAGTCAAGAGATGGTGCAAACCGAAATGAGTAAACTCACCGGTGGCTTCAATATCCCGGGATTATTTTAGCGCGCGTTTTACAAGTTCGGAGCACTACAACGGCCATCGGCAGCCAGTGGCGTCGATGGCTTTGTTGTCTGTTGCGTGGCGGAGAATTTTTACGCAAATGAAAAAAATTCTCTTGAGAGTGAAAAAATAAAACACCATTTTATCTTATTGTAATTCTGGAAACCTTCATGTTAGAATCTACCCCTTCACTGCAGCGTTTGATCGATGAGCTGTGCAGATTGCCAGGCATAGGGCGCAAGACGGCCACCCGCCTAGCTTTTTTTATTTTACAGCAACCAGGGCATGAAGTGCGCAACTTGGCTCAGGCGCTTGCCGATGTGAAACAGAACGTAAGCTTGTGTGGACGCTGTTTCAATATTACCGAGACCGATCCATGTAAGATCTGCTGTGCGCAGGAGCGTGATGATACCATCCTGTGCGTAGTGGAGCAGCCGCAAGATCTGCTGGCGATAGAACGGGGGCACGATTTTCACGGGCGCTACCATGTGCTGCACGGCGTACTCTCCCCCCTCGACGGAATCGGCCCAGACGATCTGCGGATTCCGCAGTTGCTGCAGCGTCTGGAACAGAGTCAGATTGCCGAGGTTTTGGTGGCGACAAATTTCTCTATGGAAGGTGAAGCCACTGCCTTGTACCTGAGTAAGGTTTTGCAATCCCTCGGGGTTAAGGTTACCCGGTTGGCCCACGGAATCCCTATGGGGGGCAATCTAGAGTATCTTGACGCGGCAACCCTAAGTGGAGCCATTGCCAGGCGACAGCTGATGTAGGCTGGCGGAAGTCCTTGGCTTACATAGAAGTAAACCAGTTTCAAAACAGTTGTATGAAAACAGCGTATTTATTTGCAAGCCCATACCTGGTTCGGCGGTATTGAACGCAGGGTGTGAGTTACCTAAAGACAGGATGGTGACAGCGCCATCCATTGTTTGATTTCATTTAAACAGGAGGAACAATATGTCGCGTAAGATGGTAAACATCGACGGCAACACCGCTGCGGCTCATGTGGCACATGCGACCAACGAGGTTGTGGCAATCTACCCTATTACCCCTTCATCGGTAATGGGAGAAATTTCTGACGCCAAGAGTGCCGCTGGGGAAAAGAACATATGGGGGACCGTTCCCAAGGTGGTTGAGATGCAGTCCGAAGGTGGTGCCGCTGGTGCCGTCCATGGAGCGCTGCAGGCTGGGGCGTTGACCACGACCTTTACCGCTTCGCAGGGGCTTCTGCTCATGATCCCCAATATGTTTAAGATTGCCGGCGAGCTTACTCCTACGGTTTTTCACGTGTCGGCACGTTCCATCTCTGCGCAGGCGCTCTCCATCTTTGGCGACCACTCCGACGTTATGGCCTGTCGCTCCTGTGGTTGGGCTATGCTGTGTTCCAACACGGTGCAGGAAGTTATGGATTTCGCCCTGCTGGCACAGTCTAGCACGCTGCGTACCCGGATTCCTTTCTTGCACTACTTCGACGGCTTTCGCACTTCGCACGAAGTTCAGAAGGTAGAAGAACTGACCTTTGACGATATGAAGTCCATGATCGATGACGAGCTGGTGCAGGCCCATAAAGCGCGGGCGCTGTCTCCGGATCATCCAGTGCTGCGTGGTACCGCCCAAAACCCGGATGTGTACTTCCAGGGGCGTGAAACTGTAACCAAATTTTACGAGTCGATTCCTGAAGTTCTGCAGGAAGAGATGGACAAGCTGGCCAAACTGGTCGGGCGCCAATATCACTTGGTTGACTACGTCGGCGCCGCAGATGCCGAAGATGTCATCGTGGTGATGGGTTCTGGCGCCGATACCGTCGAAGAGTTGGTTGAGTATCAGGTGTCACAGGGTAAAAAAGTTGGGCTTGTAAAAGTGCGGCTGTTCCTGCCGTTTCCGACCAAAGCCTTTGTGGATGCGCTGCCCGCCAGCGTGAAGAATATCGCCGTACTGGATCGCACCAAGGAGCCCGGCTCCATTGGTGAGCCGCTGTACCAGTTGATCCGCACCGCCATCGGCGAAGCGATGGAAGAAAAAATCTACCGTGGCCAAGGTTATCCCAAAATCGTCGGAGGCCGCTTCGGTTTGGGTTCCTACGAGTTCACCCCGGCCATGGTGCAGGCGGTGTTTGACAACTTCCACGCCGCTACCGTGAAGAACCACTTTGTGGTCGGGATTAAGGATGATGTCACCGGTAATAGCCTCGACTTCGATCCGAGCTTTTCCGTACCGTCCGACTGCTACGCCGCCATGTTTTACGGCCTGGGTTCTGACGGCACCGTAGGCGCGAACAAAAACTCCATCAAAATCATCGGTGAAACCACCGATAATAACGTACAGGCTTACTTCGTATATGATTCCAAAAAGGCCGGTAGTATAACCACCAGCCATTTGCGTTTTGGTAAAAAGCCGATTAAGTCACCGTATCTTATCGATAGCGCCAATTTTCTGGCATGCCATAACTTTTCCTTTTTGGAAAAGTACGACATGCTTAAAAATATCAAGAAGGGCGGCACCTTCCTGCTCAACAGCCCGTATGGCAAAGATGAGGTCTGGGACCACATCCCCAAAGAGGTGCAGCAGTACATTGTAGACAAAGAGCTGAAGTTCTTCGTCATCGATGGGGTGCGTCTGGGTGAGGAGATCGGGCTCGGTCCCCGCATCAACGTCATCATGCAGACTGCGTTCTTCAAGATCTCCAATATCATCCCGCTCGAGACTGCGTTGAACGAAATCAAGGATGCTATCGTTGCATCCTACGGCAAGGCTGGCGAAAAAGTGGTCAACATGAATAAAGAAGCTGTTGATCGGGCGCTGGAGCATATTGCTGAAGTGAAGCCGGGCGCAGTAAACAGTAAGCTGCGCATCCACGGCGCTATTGAGGGCAAGGCTCCAGAGTTTATCAAGAGAACCACCGCAGCCATCATTGAGGGCAAAGGGCAAGATCTGCCTGTTTCCGCTATGCCGGTTGACGGAACCTTTCCCATTGGCACCGCGAAGTACGAGAAACGCAACATCGCGGTTAATATCCCCGTGTGGGATTCTGCGCTCTGCATCCAGTGCGGTATCTGCTCCTTTGTGTGCCCGCATGCCTCTATCCGCATGAAGGTTTACGATGCACAAGCTCTGACTGGCGCGCCGGAAACATTTAAGTCCACTGATGCCAATGGTAAAGAGTTTGCGGGTAAAAAGTTCACCCTGCAGGTAGCACCCGAAGATTGTACTGGCTGTGGTGCCTGTGTGCACAACTGCCCGGCAAAGAGCAAGGTAGAGGAGGGCAAGAAGGCCATCAACATGACCTTCCAAGCACCGCTGCGCGAAAGCGAAGCGGTAAACTGGGATTTCTTCCTTGAATTGCCCGACGTGGACGAAAGCTTGGTCAAGCGTCACACTCTGAAAGGGAGCCAGTTCCTGCCGTCTATGTTTGAGTTCTCCGGCGCGTGTGCTGGTTGCGGAGAGACCCCGTTTGTGAAGTTGCTCTCTCAGCTGTTCGGGGATCGTGCTTTGATCGCCAACGCCACTGGGTGTTCCTCCATCTATGGTGGCAACCTGCCCACCACTCCGTGGACAACCCGCAAGGATGGTCTCGGCCCGGCTTGGAGTAACTCGTTGTTTGAAGATAACGCCGAGTTTGGTTACGGCATGCGCCTGACGGTGGATAAGTTCAACGAATATGCCATCGAGCTCCTCGCTGGTGCGTCAGAGCAACTGTGCAAGGCCGGTGGTGAGTACGCAGACCTGATCAAAGGGATTCAGGAAGCTGACCAGAGTACGCAGCAAGGGATCGATGAGCAGCGTGCACGGGTTGCTAAACTCAAGCAGGGGCTGGAGCGCTGCCCAGATGCGAACTCCAAACAGCTTCTGTCCGTGGCGGACTACCTGGTCAAGAAATCTGTGTGGGCAGTTGGCGGTGATGGCTGGGCCTATGACATCGGGTACGGCGGTCTGGACCACGTCCTCGCCTCCGGTGAAAACATCAACGTACTGGTTCTCGACACCGAGGTGTACTCCAATACCGGTGGGCAGGCCTCCAAGGCCACTCCACTCGGAGCGGTGGCGCAATTTGCCGCTGGGGGCAAGCGCATGGGCAAGAAGGACTTGGGTATGATAAGCATGACCTACGGCAATATCTATGTTGCCAAGGTCTCCATGGCTAATCCAGCCCAGTGCGTTAAGGCGTTCATCGAAGCTGAGTCTTACGATGGTCCCTCTATCATCATTGCATACAGCCACTGCATCGCGCATGGTATCGACATGACCACCGCCGTAGATGGATGCAAAGCTGCAGTTAATTCAGGCCACTGGCCGCTGTTCCGCTACGATCCGCGTCTGACAGCGCAGGGCAAGAACCCGCTACAGCTTGACAGTAAAGATCCGAGCATGAGATTTGAGGATTTTGCCTACGGCGAAAACCGCTTCCGCGTGCTGAAGAAAAGTCAGCCGGAGGTTGCAGCTAGACTGATGCAGCAGGCCAATGAAGAGACCGCATCGCGCTACGACCTGTACAAAAAGCTGGCTGCTATGGATCCTGATTGCGGCGCAGAGAAGTAGATAAATAGTAAAACCTGCGGCTAGATTCAGCAGCAACAATAAAAGCTCCCGACATACTTAAGTGTGGCGGGAGCTTTATTGTTTATGCTCTAGTTTCGGTAGGGAAGGGCTCAACGCGGGGCTAAGACCTTGCGCGCTTGTGATGCCGATGATATAAGAAGAGCGAAGTAGAAAGGTGGATGGGGCGTGGCTTAAGGCGTGCTCGCACCCAACATCCCAACTCCTATGTTTTTGCCTGTTTCAGATCACTTCTGCCTGCGGGAGAATCCATGTACAGCGCCCAGTCAAATTTCGAACTCTACGACGCAGAGATGAACAAGATAAACACCATAACTTCTCACCTGCTCAAGGCTGCGCAAGCCAAAGCAATATTTCTGGTGGATAAAAATGGGTTGATGATCTCTTCTACCGGTGAGGTGGCTGGGTTGGATATCACCAGCCTGGCATCTCTGACTGCAGGGAACATTGCCACTACCGGTGGATTGGCTAAACTGATTGGAGAGAAGGAGTTTTCTATTCAGTTTCACGAAGGGGAAAACGACAGTATCCACCTCTCCATTGTCGCGGGCAGGGTTATTTTAGTGGTTATATTTGACGCCAATAGCTCCCTCGGGCTGGTGCGTCTGCGGGTTAAACGTGCCAGCGCGTCATTAACCCAGGTGTTTGAAGATATTGCCCATCGTCAGGAACAGCAGGGTGCGACCAGCTACAGTGCCAATCCATTTGCTGAAATCACTGATGACGACATAGATAATTTGTTTAACTAAGGATAGCCGCAATGTCGTTTATAAATCATGCGTCGCGCGAAATAAACTGCAAGATCGTCTATTATGGCCCTGGCCTGTGTGGTAAAACCACTAATCTGCAGTACGTATACCAGAAAACCGCCCCCGAATCGAAAGGGAAGATGATATCTCTGGCAACGGAGTCAGAGCGCACCCTGTTTTTCGATTTTTTGCCGCTGGCATTGGGTGAGGTACGCGGTTTTAAGACGCGCTTTCATCTATATACGGTCCCCGGGCAGGTGTTCTACGATGCTTCGCGCAAGCTGATTTTAAAAGGGGTGGATGGGGTGGTGTTTGTCGCCGATTCTCAGGAAGAGCGCATGGACGCCAACATTGAGAGCCTCGAGAATCTGCGCGATAACCTAGATGAGCACGGTTATGATCTGGATAATATGCCGTTTGTAATGCAGTACAATAAGCAGGACTTGCCTAATATCAGCCCTATGGATGAACTGCAGAAATATCTTAATCCTCACAAAGTGCCGGAATATCGTGCCTGCGCTATGACGGGAGTGGGAGTTTTCGAAACCTTAAAGGCTATAGCTAGGCTGGTTCTGCTCGATCTTAAAAAGGGAGGACGTTGAAATTCAACGTGCCGCGCCTGAATGAAAAATATTGCAAATAAGTCTTGACACTCCGGCTCTGTTTCCGTATATTCCGGTTCTGTCGCAACGACACGATCCCTGGTAGCTAAGTAGGTAGAGCAGGTGACTGTTAATCACCCTGTCGCTGGTTCGAGTCCGGCCCGGGGAGCCAAAAATTTAAAAGCACTTACAGGTTTTTCCTGTAGGTGCTTTTTTGGTTTTAGAGGCTGTAGCGCCAAGCTAGGCGTCATGATTTTATTTAAGCTATTTAAATTTATGAGCATTCGAGGAGAGCGCACGTTTATGGGGTTGTTATCCAATACTGTCAGTTTGACTGCATTTGATGTTGTGGGCGCTGCGCCGCAGCAGGATTTTATGCCGTGGATTGAAGCGCAATTGAAACAGCATGCGTTCAGTTCCATTGAGCACAGCAGTGAAGAGTTATCCCTTGGCTGGGTTGAGCTAGATGATTTTCAGGCGCGGGATTTTATAGAACCTGGCGCGTGGTGGCGGGAGAACTATGTGACTTTTTCTCTGCGCCGCGATCAGCGCCGCCTCCCGGCAGCGTTGGTTAAGGGGGAGTTGAAGCGCGAGCAGGATAAGTTTTTGGCCCAGAATCCGACGTTTCAGCGGGTGCCCAAAAATGAGAACGAAGAATTAAAGGAACTGGTGCGCACCAGGTTGCTGACGCGGGTTCTGCCAAGTCCGACCGTACTCGATGTGCTGTGGGATACCCAGAAGAATCAGCTGCTCTTTGCCAGTGCGAGTAAGCGCTCCATTGATGATCTGGTAGATCTGTTCAGCAAGAGCTTTACTGGGCTGCGCTTGGTGGTAAAGCACCCGGTTGCGCGGGCGCGTAGCGTAGTTCCGGATGCGATTGCCGAGGCGCTCGACGCTACCCTGACAACCGCTGCCGATGCGCCGGTGACCCAGCAGATTGAGCAGGGTAGCTGGCTGGGGCATGAGTTTCTTATGTGGCTTATGTACCAGACCACCAACAGCGACTCAGCGTATCGGGTTGAATGCCCCGGCCCAGCTGCTGCCGGTGAGCCATTTCGCGCCTGGCTCGATGAACGTATGGTGTTGGGTGGCAGCGGCAGCGAAGGGGTGCAGAAGGTTACGGTGTCCGGTCCGCAGGATAGCTTTGACGAAGTGTGCGTAGCGCTGCGCCAAGGAAAGCAGATGTCCGAAGCGACCATTTATCTAGACAAATATGAACATCAATGGCGCATGACCCTTAAGGGAGAGTTGTTTCAGTTTGGTTCATTCAAGTGTCCGGCGGTTAAGATTGATAAAAGCGCTGCGGTGGAAGATGAACAGCAGGCGGTATTTTATGAACGTATCCATGTGCTCGAAGAAGGTTTGCAGTTGTTTGACACCTTGCTGCGTATCTTTTTACAGCACCGCCTCGGTTCTGAGTGGGAGAATATTGCTGTATCTATGCGCAAATGGCTCGACGAATGCTGATTCGTTCTTGAACTTGTCAGACTGCTGTTTTTACGCTAGAATCCCCCTTTGCCCTCATCATCTAGTGGCATCACCCTGGAGATAATATCCTATGCCTAAAGAACAAGAGTTTATTCCGAAGTGGATCGCGTGGGAGTCCACTCGGCGCTGCAACTTGAGCTGTGTGCACTGTCGCTGCTCTTCCGATATGGAGGCGGCAGCTGGCGATTTTACCACTGCAGAAGCCTGCAAAATGATCGATGACATCTGCGAGGTGTCGAAACCAGTGATGGTGCTCTCCGGTGGTGAGCCGCTGATGCGCCCGGATATCTTTGATATCGCCCGCTATGGTACCAGTAAGGGGCTGCGCATGTGCATAGCCACCAACGGCACCTTGGTTACCGACGCGGTGTGCGCGCAGATGAAAGAGGCGGACATCAAGATGGTGTCGCTATCGCTAGATGGCTCCACGGCGCAGGTTCACGATAACTTCCGCCAGTGTGAAGGCGCGTTCGACGGCGTGGTACGCGCAGCGGAAGCGCTTCGGCGTAACGGCATCAAGTTTCTGATTAATTCATCCTTTACCAAACGCAACCAGCACGATATTGCCGGCACCTTTCGTGTTGCCAAGGAGCTCGGCGCAACGGCTTGGTATATGTTCATGATTGTCCCCACTGGGCGTGGCGAGGAGATCATGGATGAATTGGTGAGCAAGGATGACTACGAAGATATCCTGACATGGCACTACGAGCAGGAGAAGAATGAGGATGAGATCCTCATGCGTCCCACCTGCGCGCCGCACTATTACCGCATCGTGCCGCAGTTGGCGAAGGCAGAAGGGGTGGATTTCAAGCGTCGCAGTCTGACCTTCTCCACCGGTGGGGGTAAGGGCTGTATCGCCGCGCAGTCTATCTGCCTTATCGACTGTTTTGGCAACCTCAAGCCGTGTTCCTATTTCCACTCCAGCGTTGGAAACATCAAGCAGATTCCGTTCAAGGAGCTGTGGTTCAACTCCAAGGTGTTCAACGATCTGCGTGATTTTTCTAAATATAAAGGCAAGTGCGGCGAGTGCGAGTTCATTAATGTCTGCGGAGGCTGCCGCGCCCGTGCCGATGCAGTGTATGGCGATTACATGGCTGAAGAGCCGTTCTGTAATTATATCCCGGTGCGTACGCGCAAACGGCAGGAACAAGAGGCTGCGGGCAAAGCGTAACGAGGTAGATTTTCACCTATTCTTTAATTCTTTAAATAAAGGACTTGAGCTATGGCGACAGAATACAATTTTATTAAAGCGTGCCGGTGTGAGCCGGTAGACCAGGTGCCGGTGTGGCTTATGCGTCAGGCAGGGCGGTATTTGTCTGAGTATCGTGCCGTGCGCGCCAAGGGCGAGGGCACCTTTCTTGACCTGTGTAAGGACCCGGCCCGCTCCGCTGAGGTAACCATTCAACCCATCGATATTCTCAATGTCGACGCTGCCATCATGTTCTCCGATATCCTTACCGCAGTAGAGCCCATGGGGATGGATTTAGATTTCAACCCCGCGCCGGTGTTCGCCAATCCGGTACGTACCCGCGCCGATGTTGAGGCGCTGGTGGTTCCTGAAGATATGGGGGCGGCGTTGCCGTATATTCCCGATATTATCGGCCGCCTGCGTAAGGCCTTTGAAGGGCGAGTGCCGCTGATTGGTTTTGGTGGCGCACCCTTCACCTTGGCGTGCTACATGGTCGAAGGGAAGGGAAGTAAGGATTTTGCCAGTCTGAAGCAGATGATGTATGGCGATCCAGAACTCTATCATGCCCTGATGGAGAAGATCACCACTCTCGATATCCGCTATCTGCAGATGCAGATTGAAGCCGGAGCTCAGGCAATCCAGATCTTTGACACTTGGGGTGGACTGGTGGCACCGCACGATTTTGAACGCTATGTGCTCCCCTACGCCACTCGCCTGATTGATAGCCTGAAAGGGCGCGGAGTGCCGATTCTGTATTTCGTCAAAGGTTCCGGTACCATGCTGGATCTGGTCAAAAAGGCAGGGAGTGACGTGATCGGACTCGACTGGCACGTAAACCTGGGCAAGGCACGCGATATCCTCGGTGACGATGTGGCAGTGCAAGGAAATCTGGACCCGACGGTGCTGTATGCGCCGCAGCCATATATCGAAAAAGAGGTGCAGCGTATCCTAGATGAGAACGCTGGGCGCCCCGGCTTCATCTTCAACCTCGGACATGGCATTCTCCCCACGGTGCCGCCCGCAAATGCCATCTTTATGGTTGAAGCGGTGCATCGCTTGAGCCGCAAGTAAAATTTCTACCTTACTAGGGTAGAGCCTGAATAAGCAGAATCAGAAGTAGTAGCGAAGCCGGACCAGATGCAGAAATGCTGGAAGACCGGCTTCGCTTTTTACATGCAATTACAGGCTTTAACCTTTAAGCTCTAAAAGTTGTTCTGGATAACAGGCGAATTTTTCTGCTGGGAGATACGAGATGGACGCAAAAAAAACTGCATTGGTCCTGCTGAATATGGGTGGCCCTGACTCTATAGAAGCTGTAGAGCCTTTTTTATATAATCTATTTGCGGACCGCGATTTGATTCAATTGCCCCTTGGTGCGGTGCTGCAAAAGCCCTTCGCGCGTGTCATTTCACATTTTCGGGCTAAAATTGTGCGCGAAAATTATCAGCGCATCGGCGGTAAATCTCCATTGTTGCACTGGACTGCGCTGCAGGCGGAAAAGAGCGCGGCACGCCTAGGAGATAACTGGCACCCGTATGTGGCTATGCGCTACTGGAAGCCGCGTGCGGATGAAACCCTGCTGCGCATGCGCGAGGACGGCATTGAGCAGGCGGTAGTGCTCTCCATGTATCCCCACTATACCGGCGCCACTACCGGCAGCAGCGTAAAGGATTTTAAACAGGCGCAGGCGCAGGTTTTTCCGGAGTTGAAGAGTACCTATATTGAGAGCTGGCACGACTGGCCGCCGTATCTGGACGCGTTGGCGCAATGTGTGACCGAAGGATTGGAGCAGGTACCGGAAGCGATCGGCAAGCCGCTGGTGTTGTTCTCTACCCATGCCCTACCGCAGAAATTCATCGACCGCGGCGACCCGTACCAGCGCCATGTGGAGCAGACCGTGGCGGGGGTGATGCAGCGTATAGGCGATCTGGAGTTTGAGATAGGCTATCAAAGTCGCAGCGGCCCGGTAAAATGGATGGAGCCGGATACCCTCGATGTTATTGCTAGGGCAGGCAAAGAAAAAAAGCCTCTGCTGGTGGTGCCGGTGGCCTTTGTCTCCGACCATATCGAGACTCTGGAAGAGGTGGATGTGGAATTTCGTGCCCACGCAAAAGAACACGGAGTGCCATGGTTCGAGCGGGTCCCTGCTTTGAATGCCAGAGATTCCTTCATCGATGCTGTGGCGCAGTTGGTACGTGAGCGCGCAAAATTTTAAGGGCGCTGGATCCCCGCTTGCGCGGGGATGACGCTAGGCACTGAGGGTTTACACGGAGTGTGCTTAATCCTTGCAGGCTGTCAGAAGTAATTAATGCCAAGGGATTAGAATATCTGTTTCCTTTATCATATTAGGTATTCGATTGAAAAACTTGAGTAAAATCATAAACCAAGTTTGTGCAGTTTTTCTATAGCTTCTTTTTGCTCTGCGGTGAGTTCTTTTGGGACTTCGATGCGGATGGTTACATACAGATCACCCTCGGGCGATTTAGCATGCGCGGGGACACCGAATCCCTTCAGGCGGATTTTGCTGCCGGTGGAGGTTCCGGCTGGGATCTTGATGCGCTTGGTTTCCTTCAGGGTCTTGACGCTGGCGGTCCCACCCAGGCAGGCTTTGCTGAAGGGGATAGTGATGGTCTGATGCAGATGGCTCCCCTCGCGAGTAAAATGCGGGTCGGCTTCGACCTGTATTTCGAGCATCAAGTCGCCAGCCTTGCCCCCTTGTTGCGCTGGGCCACCTTTCCCGGCAACGCGTAGCTTTTGCCCGTGTTCTACTCCAGCAGGAATCCGCACTTGAATATGCTCATCGCGCCCGTTGTGACGAAAGTGTACCGAACGCTCACCGCCGAGGACGGCCTGCTGAAACGGTATAGAGAGCTTCATCACGTAGTTCTGCCCCTTTGCGCTGCGCGGTTGTCTGAAGCCTGCGCTACGCCCCCCTGCGTTGCCGAATAGCTGACTGAAGATATCCTCACCCCCACCGGCGCTGCCTCCACCTCCACCCATGCCAAACTCGCGGAAGATATCATTGAAGTTGGTTCCGCGGAAGATATCCTCCTGGCTGTACTGCTGGTGAAAGCTGCTGTCGCCGAACTGATCGTATTTGCTGCGTTTGTCCGCATTGCTCAGCACTGCATACGCCTCCGAAATCTCTTTGAAGCGTTCCTCGGCTTTGCTGTTACCAGGGTTTTTATCCGGATGATATTTAACCGCAAGTTTCCGGTATGCTTTTTTTATTTCTTGCTCCGAGGCGTCTTTTGCCACCCCAAGGCTTGCATAGTAGTCTTTTGCCATTCTTGGCTCCTGTTTCGTACTAAAATTGTGGAATCACACCTTCTGCATGATACTATATGGCCGGTGATGGAAAGCGTCAAGGTTGGTGGAAAATCAAAGAGTTGATAACGGTGCGGCGCGCTCCCGATTTTCGGATGGGATTACGGGGCTGCCAGTCGAAAAAAAGATATCTACCCAGTATACTATGCGAGGTTCTATGAAAAAAGTGGTAATTGCCGGAGCGGGACTCTCCGGCCTGAGTACAGCTTATGCCCTTGAGCAACTAGCGGCGGAAGAGAATCTGGAACTTGAGGTAACTATCGTCGAAAAGGAACTGCGCTGCGGTGGAAAGATCTGGAGCATCCGCGACCACGGATATTTGTGCGAGTGGGGGCCGAACGGTTTTCTGGATAACAAGCCCGCAACCCTTGAGCTCTGCGGGCAGCTTGGGTTGAATGAAGCCCTGCAGCGTTCCAACGATAACGCTAGAAAACGTTTTGTCTATGTGGACAAGCAACTGCACCAGCTACCCGAAAACGCGCTGATGTTTTTTCGCTCTGGGCTACTGACGTGGTTTGGCAAAATGCGCCTCGTGGGTGAAATCATGGTGCCGAAGAAAAAGGACACCAAAGACGAAACCTTGGCCGATTTTGGGCGCCGACGTCTGGGGGCAGAGGCGCTCAACAAGCTCATTGCTCCTATGGCCGGCGGTATTTTTGCCGGTGATCCTGAGACCATGAGCGTTAAGAGTTGTTTTCCCCGTATCGCCGAACTGGAGCAACAGTACGGTGGCTTGTTGCGCGCGATGCTGAAGCTGGCTCGAAAAAAGCGCCAGGAAAAAAAAGCGGGGCAGCAGGTTGCTAGTGCCGCAGGGCCGGGTGGGGTGCTCACTTCATTCGATGACGGCATTCAGGTTCTGGTCGACCGCTTGCGCACCCAGATCAAGGCGCGCAGCTTAACAGGAACCGCAGTGCGGTCGATTCATCCGGCTGATGGCGGCCGTTATCGGGTAGAGCTCGAAGATGGCTCCAGTCTGGACGCCGATGTGGTGGTGAGCGCGGTGCCTGCTTATGCTGCGGCGACTATATTTGCCGAACTAGAGCCGACAGCAGCGCGCCTGCTGGCGGAAATTCCGTATGCTTCTATGAATGTGGTGTGCTTCGGATATTCTGGTGCCGACCTAGACTGTGATCTTAACGGTTTTGGCTATCTGATTCCGCGCCAAGAACATTGTTCCGTGTTGGGGACGTTGTGGGATTCAAGCATCTTCTCTTGCAGGGTTGATGAAGGCAAGGTGCTGCTGCGCTCCATGATGGGTGGGGCCACTAACCCAACGGCGATAGACCTTAGCGATGAACAGGTGCAGATTCTGGTTCAGGCCGACCTGAAACGAATTATGGGAATAACCACTCCCCCGGAGTTCGTCCGAATCTTCCGGCATAAACGCGCGATTCCGCAATATGTGGTAGGGCATGCGCAACGTTTGACCGAGATTAAAGACGCGCTGGTGGATCACCGCGGAATTATCCTCACTGGTAACGCCTACGCTGGAATCGGCCTTAACGATTGCGTGGCCAATGGGCGGAAGGCAGCGGGTCAGGCATTCGATGTTCTAAAGGGGTGATTTTTTTTTGCTTAGCTTAGCCCTACTTGGGTTACTGTAACAACAACCAAAACTCCCGCCCTGCATGTTGCAGGGCGGGAGTTTTGGTTTGCCTGGCTTTTTAGTCCCGTTTAAAATCTGTTAAAATCATCGTCGTCCAACGATATGCGTGGAGCTTCGCTCTGCGCGGTGTGCCCCCAGTCGTCTGCGTCACTTGTCTCGTCTTCGGTGGGGGAGGTGTATGTATCTTCTGGTGTGGACAGGCGCGGCTGGCGCATATCTTTATCCGTGCGCGCTGTTTCGAAGGTGCTTAAACCGGTATCGCTTAATACAAAGCGGCTCAGCATCTGCTGCAGATTGCTGGCCTGACTACTTAACTGAGTTGCTGCAGCCGCAGTCTGTTCTACGTTGGCGGTGTTTTGTTGGGTCACGTCATCTATCTGCGAAACGCCGATGCTGATCTGATTGATCGCTTCCGCCTGCTCGTTGCTGGCAGCGGAGATTTCTGCCACTAAGGTTGAGGCTTCGGTCACTCCGGTTACTATCTTTTCGAGTGATTCGCGGGTCTTGCTGGCAATGGCAGCACCGTGGTCAGCCTTATCCACTGAGCCTTGGATGAGGTCGGTGGTTTCCTGTGCGGCTTTGGCACTGCGCGCCGCTAGATTACGTACCTCTTCAGCCACTACCGCGAATCCTTTGCCGTGCTGTCCGGCACGCGCTGCTTCCACCGCAGCGTTTAAGGCAAGCAGATTGGTCTGAAACGCAATTTCGTCGATGGCTTTTATGATATTGGAGATATCCCGGCTGGCTTTGGTTATATCTGTCATAGCTTCGTTGAGTTGCTGCATATGTCCGCTGCCGATTGTAGCGTCGCTGCGCACCTGCTCGGTCAGGGAGTTTGCCTGCCGCGATAATTCGGCATTCCTCTTGGTCTGATCTGACACTTCGTGCAGAGAGCTGCTGATTTGCTCTAGCGAGCTGGCTTGCTCTGTTGCTCCTTGCGATAGGGACTGGCTCGAATCGGCCACCTGACTCGCTCTCTGACGTATTTGGGTCCCGGCAACCTGAATTTCAAGAATGATGCTGTTCAGGTCTTCCCCAAGTTTCTGCAGCGCGGTGCGCAACTGATCATCTTGATCGAAAGGTTTGACGCTAAAAGTCAGATCTCCCTGTGCTAGCTGATTCAGTGGCACCACCACTTCTTTTTCAAGGCTGTCGGCAAATGCGTCCATGGTGGAGGCGAGGATGCCTATTTCATCGCCACGTTCGAGATTAAGGCGCTGATCCAGGTGCCCACGTGCCAAGGCATTTATCATGGTCACCGTTTTGGTTAAGGGGGCAGCAATGTTGCGCGAGATGGTGATGGCGAATAAGATGCCGCAGATAACTGCAGCTAGGGTTATCCCCAAAAGCATGGTCTGCGAAAGCTTCATGCTGGCAATATTGCTTGCTTCGATTGTATTCATGGCGCTGGCGCACGCTGCGTTGGCTCCGTCCGCCTTGGTTTCCATGACTGTGCTTAGGTGCGTCTGCTCTGCCATTAAACACGCATGCTGCTCAAAATTTTCGCTATATCTATCTATTTCCTCAAACGCCAACGTGGCTGTTTCAATCAGGTCTGAGTCCTCGAGTTCTGCGCTGAGACTCTCGAGCATGGATCGCATGATCTCGATGCTTTGGCGCCCGCGCTTTAAAAACAGAGCATTGTTAGAGATTATGTGCTCTTTTTCGAATTTACGTGCATTTAGGAACAGCAGGTTGATGGTCTGGGCCTGGTCAACCTGCTCCATAACGGTTTCAAGGGCTGTTTCGAAACTGTCATCATCCGCGAATGAATCACGAGATTCAATCGAGTCGCTTAGCTGTACATTTAGATTGTCCTGCAGCTTTTTCACCTGCGCAAAAGCACCATTAGATGCGACTTTCATCTCTTCCATAGCCGCGTCGCGGGCCTGGCTTTTGCTCGCGTAGGCTTCAAACGCAGCGAGATATTCGCTACTGAAGAGTTTGACCTGTTTGCTTTCGGCGATGGCATTTTTTTGTCTGAGTTGACTGGTGAGTTGTTCGGTGCGCGCGGTCAGTTGGTGGACACTGGTGCGGACCGCAGTGGCAAATTTTTCATCTGCGGTAGCGGCGAAGTTCTTTTCAGCTATCCGGGCCTGATTGAAGAGTGCTTCGATAGCCGTGACGGTCTGCAGGTTTGCAGAGCTGTGTGCACTTTTATCCATGGCAATTTTGCCTACTGTACTCACGCCTGCAATGAGAAATAGTAAGCAAATGAAAGATAAAAAAAGTTTAGTACGGATACGCAATAATTTCAGCATGATTTTTCCTTTTAGAGTTAGTTCGACGATTCGTTTTATAAATACGACCTGCCACTACTCAGCGACTCGGCGGGCTGGCGGATAACCAGCAAACCTTGCATACAGGCGAGGTTTGTAGTTGACCCACTGCTGCGCATGGGATATTTTCCCAACTGCCGCGAAATGTTTACTGGTGCAGATATTGCCCTTAATTATTCAGTACTCAGCGCGTACATTAGCCATTTTCAGAAATAATAGCAGAAATAATCAGGGTTTAATATGTCTTTAAATACACAAAATTCTCATCAATACAAAACCTTTCGTGGTGAAGTTGGGCGCCGGCGTACCTTTGGGATAATCAGCCATCCGGACGCAGGTAAAACCACCTTAACGGAAAAATTATTGTTATATGGTGGTGCCATTCAGATGGCAGGTGCCGTAAAAGCGCGGAAGGCGTCGCGCCATGCCACCAGCGACTGGATGGCCATGGAGCAAGAGCGCGGTATCTCGGTTACATCGTCGGTGATGAAGTTTAATTACCGCGACTACGAAATAAATCTGCTCGACACTCCAGGGCACCACGATTTTTCTGAAGATACCTACCGCGTTCTCACTGCGGTTGACAGTGCTCTGATGGTTATTGACAGTGGCAGGGGGGTCGAAACCCAGACGCGCAAGCTTATGGAAGTGTGCCGGATGCGCAATACCCCCATCATTACCTTTATCAACAAGCTCGACCGGGAGGGCTTGAGTCCTCTTGAGCTGTTGGCAGATATCGAGGATACCCTGCAGATTGAATGTGCTCCCTTGACCTGGCCCATAGGGATGGGAAAGCGTTTTAAGGGCACCTATAATCTGTATAAGAAATCTCTACACCTGTTCTCTGGGCACGCCAAAGACCGCATGGGTAAAGGGATCATCATCGACGATCTTGATGACCCGCGCCTAGATGAGATGTTAGGGGCGCAGGCAGATGAGTTACGCGAAGATATCGAACTGCTCGAAGGTGCGGCGACCCCGTTCAATCTGGAAGACTACCTCAAGGGGGGGCTGACGCCGGTGTTTTTCGGTAGTGCGGTCAACAATTTCGGGGTGCAGGAGATGCTCGACGCTTTTGTCGAACTCGCTCCTTCTCCAGTTCCGCGCGCGACTACAACCCGTATGGTGGATCCATTGGAAGAGGATTTCAGCGGGTTTGTGTTTAAAATTCAAGCCAATATGGATCCCGCGCACCATGACCGCATCGCTTTTTTACGCATCTGCTCCGGAAAATTCGAGCGCGGCATGAAGCTCCGTCATCACCGCATCGGCAAAGATATTGTCGTGGCCAACGCCACCATCTTCATGGCGCAGGATCGTAGCCATGTCGAAGAGGCCTATGCAGGGGATATTATCGGGATTCACAATCACGGCACTATCAAGATTGGGGATACCTTCACCCTGCGCGAGCCGTTGAAGTTTGTCGGTATACCAAGTTTTGCGCCGGAACATTTTCGCCGGGTGCGATTGAAGAATCCACTGAAGACGAAACAACTGGATAAGGGACTTATTCAGCTTGCGGAGGAAGGGGCGGTCCAGCTGTTTAAGCCGCTGCGTGGCAGTGAATATATTTTGGGGGCGGTTGGGGTGTTGCAGTTCGATGTGATTATGGAACGCCTGCGCACCGAATATAAAGTCGATGCGGTGTACGAACCCGTAGAGTACGCGACCGCGCGCTGGATTAACTGTACGGATAAGCACAAGCTCGACGGCTTTAAACAGAAGTCTCAGTCCAGTCTGGCTCTCGATGCGGAGGGAAACCTAACGTTTTTGGCCTCAAGCGAGTGGCGCTTGCAACATACCATAGAGCAGTGGCCGGATATCGATTTCAACAAAACACGCGAACATAACTGATCCGGAGGGAGCATGTTAAGGCATAGCTTGGAGTAGCGTTAAACTATGCCCGACACAAAATTCAGTCGCGCGGCAGTTCGACGAAAAAGGTGCTCCCTTGGTCCTCCTTGCTCTCGACCCACACCTTGCCTTTGTGGGCTTCCACAATTTCCTTGACCAGCGCCAACCCCAGACCCAGTCCACCCGCTATGCGCCGGTCTCCATCATTGACGCGGTAGAAGCGATTGAAGATTTTGGTCTGACTTTGGGGTGGAATTCCGAATCCTTCATCCTGAATCCAAACAAAGATGCTCCTAGGCGTGCTGCGTGCTCCAATGGTGATAGCTCCCCCCTTGGGAGAGTATTTGATGGCGTTGGAGATGAGGTTAGAGAATACCCGCAGCATGCGCTCTGCATCTACTTTTATGCTGGGAAGATGTTCAGGAACCTGCATGACTAGTGAATGTTTGTGCAGGGTCATTGCGTATAGCTCTGCACTTTCACGGAGAAGTTCGGCTAGATTGGCCTCGCTAAAGTTGTATTCCTGCATGGATGACTGCAGGCGCTGTAGATCCAGAAAGTCGTTCATCAACTCACTCATCCGGTTCATTTCGCGCTGAATGATCTGCAGGTACTCCTGACGCTGCTCCGCTGTAACCTCGGTGGTCTGCATAAACTCGACAAAACCCATTATGGCGGTAATCGGGGTGCGTATTTCGTGGCTTACCGCTGCAAGCATCTCGCTTTTCACCTTTTCTCCTCGGATCTCATCGGTAATGTCGCGCACCAGATGCACCGCGCCGGTGATTTGCTGATTAATTATTATGGGCGTCAGGGTGATGCTGAATGATGTATCCGCTGGGGCATCGAAGACCTGTTTTATGCTGGTTTTCTGTGCCTGCATTTTTTTAAATAGCTCTGAGCGCTCCCCATGGCGTGGGATCAGGGTGCCTGTATATTTGGCACCAGGATATGCGCTGCTGAGGTTGCGCGCGGCACTATTTTGCTTGATAATTTTCCCGTCCGCATCCAGCACGAAGATGGCATCCTCTATGGAGGTGAAGGTATTGACCCACTGTTCTTCACTTAAGTGCAGATCCGCCTCAACAAGTCGACGCTCATGCACTTTCTCCTCGAGATTGACATTGGCTAGTTCAAGTCGAGAGGCCAGGGTTATTATTCTTCTGGTCAAAGGGCGTAGCGCCAGATAGCACAGAATCCCACCGACAAATGATAGCCCCAGGGTGGTGAGCAAAATGGCAATATGCTCACGCAGCATGATCCAAAATGTCTGCGGTTTATCTATGTAGCTGCCGATATACCAAGTGCTGCCAGGGATGCGCGCGTAGATAAAATTAGGTTGCCCCGCATCGAAGGTGGTGGGCCAACTTTGCACTGCTTCAGTATCCTGATGCAGATCCAAAGTACTGATGATCTTCTCCACCTTGGCATGTTGCCCATCCGCACTATATCTGGTGCTACTGTAGGTTCCATCGGCCCAGATTATGGCAGGATAATCGGGGTGGAATAGCGCCGTTGCCGCTACCGAAGAGTCCTGCAGAATATCGAGAAAGTGGATTGGTGAGAAAAACAGGATGTCATAGCCGATAATCTTCGTCTCTAAAGTGATGGAACTGACAGCGATAAGATGAAGTTGCCCCTCTTCCGAGATCAAGCCGGAGTACACCACCGAAACTGGGGCGCCGCTACCATCGGGTGTTGTGCCAGGGGCGTAGGGCCAGAATGTGCTCGGGAAGGTTGAGCCCACGTTGGCTATCACCTTTCCATCCAGATCGATGCGTACGATCCCATCTATCATTCTAGAGTGTTTGAGCGCATGGGCGAGGGTTTTTATGTTATCGTGCTGCAGCGTTTCCATACAGGCAGGGTTGTCGCAGTAACTATCCAGAAGGGTACAGCAGGTGTTGCAACTGTGCATCTGGATGGCTTGTTCGGTCAGGTGTTGCAGACAATTTCCTAGGGCGGTTTGTTTGCTTTTAAGGTGTTGTCTATATTGCTCAGCGCTTGTTGCCATGTAGGTGCGTAGCAGGATGCCAAAAGCAACAGCGGAGACAATCAGGCCAATGCTGAGTATGGTTACAACAAAGAGTATGGTCACCCGGGTGCGGATCTGGGTGGCATTTAAAACCGACATGTGAATAAAATCTCCAGATAGTGCAGAGCAAATAGAACAATATTGAAGATTACCAGCTAAATGAATTGGTTGCAATGACCCGTTCAATGTATAAGACATTAAAGTGAGAAAAAACTTACCAAAAAAGGAGCGCTTGTATGTTACCCGCAATAGATTTTCTTTACCCAGAGTCGGGGCAAATAGTTGATGTGCCGGAGGGGGTTCCTCTTGAAATGACTCCACCCGTAGTGCTGCCGCTTGACGAGCAGAGTTGGAGGTGCGACAACCCAGCCCTTTCACCGATGCTGGAGCAACTTGAATATCTGCGCGCAGCAAATATATACACACCTAAACCTAAACAGATGTTGTTTCTCCCCGGGAGGGCAGGCACGCCGGCGCTAATTTTGGCAGGGCTGGGAGAAAAACCTGACGCGGCGGCGTGGCGTCAGGCCGGTGCATGCGCCGGTGCCGAGTTGCTGCAGAAGAAATATCCCTGCGCCCAGTTCGATATGGCCAGCATCTCAGCAGCCAACTCCATACCCTGCACCACGCAACAGTTGGAGTGGTTGGTGGAGGGATATCTGCGTTCTCTCTATCGATTCGATAAATATCAGAGCGCACCGGATAAAAAACTGCCGCCGCACATTACCCTTGTTATTTCTGGCGTTGACCCACAGGAGTTGGATGCGCTCAAGCGGCGTTTGGAACGCGGTCTGATCATCACCCAAGGTGAAACCCTTGCACGTGACCTGGTGAATGAGCCTTCGAATGTAAAAACTCCTGAATATCTGGCACGTACCGCCTGGGAACAGGGGAATGATGTTGGGGTAAAAACCACTATTTATGGGAAGAAAGCGCTGGAACAGCTGGGTTTTGGTGCCATGCTCGGGGTAGCTCAGGGGAGCATATGCGAACCGCGCCTTATTGTAATGGAGTATCAGGGCGCTTCTGCGCAACTGGCTCCAGTTGCCCTAGTGGGCAAGGCTGTTACCTTTGACAGTGGTGGAATTTCGCTGAAGCCTTCTGCAGGAATGGAGCAGATGAAGATGGACATGGCTGGCGGAGCGGCGGTGATGGCTACGTTAGTGACGGCGGCGCGCCTGCAGTTAGCGGTAAACCTGATAGCGGTGATCCCTGCCGTGGAAAATATGCCTTCAGATCGGGCGATGCGTCCCGGAGATATTGTGCGTTCGCTCTGTGGAAAAACGATTGAAGTGGTCAATACCGATGCAGAGGGGCGCCTGATTCTGGCGGATGCCCTGACTTGGGCGGGAAGGAAGAACCCGCGTGCGGTAATCGATATGGCGACCTTGACCGGAGCGTGCATTGTCGCGCTTGGGCACCACACTGCCGCCGTCCTTGGCACTGATGCTGCGCTGGCGCAGGATTTGATTGCCGCAGGCGAGCAGTGCGGAGAACCTCTGTGGCAATTGCCCTTACGTGCCGAGTACGCCAAGCAGATAGAAAGCCATGTAGCGGATGTTAAAAATTCCGGCGGGCGTCCCGCTGGAACTATAACCGCAGCGGCTTTTCTGCAGCACTTTGCCCCAGATTGCCCTTGGGCACATGTGGACATTGCCGGCACCGCGTGGGCAGAAAAATCTCAGCCTGGGCAGCCGGAAGGGGGTACTGGATTTGGGGTGCGCCTGCTCCTTGAATATCTGCGCCAACTGGAGTGCGGTGCTTGAGACGGCGCCTCAAAGAGGGCTAGACGATGTAACTTGCCGAGCGCACCTGCTAATAAACAGCGGATGTGCTCGGCAGGTATTGTAAGTTTTGTAGGTAAACTCAGTGTTTGCGCTTGAACAACTCGGTGCCGGGGTTGGAGATGCGGTCGAGGAATAGCACTCCGTCGAGATGGTCGAGCTCATGCTGAATGGCGACCGCCTCGAACCCTTTGCAGCGGATAACTCGATCGTGCCCTGCGCGGTCATAAAATTGGACCACGATCTCTTTGGCCCGATCCACATTGCCGGTAAAATCGGGGACACTCATGCACCCTTCACGCATGGTTTTGCAACCGCTCGACTCAATGATCTCAGGGTTGAGCATCACCATCAAACCGTGATTGTGTTTTTGCCCGAGTTTGCTGCCCGATACGTCGACTACGGCCACCCGCCAGGGAGCACCGATCTGTGGTGCGGCGATGCCGACCGAGTGCCCAGCGGCATACATAGTGTCGATAAGGTCCTGCACCAGTTGCTCCGTTTCGTGACTGAGGGGTTCAACTGGGGCACATTTTTGTTTAAGGATAGGATCAGGGTAGACCAACACTTCGCGTACTGCCATGGGTTATAGCTCCACGGGGGTTACATTGCGGACTGAGATGTCAACCTGAAGCTCTTCGCGCAGGGCGTCGAGCATATCACGGACGTCATCCACACTGAGTTCGGGGGGTAAAACCACTTCACACATCATCACGTACACGGGGCGCGCATCCGTGCCCACCAGTTTGGTGGCCAGGTCGGTGATGTTGATGTTTTTTTGGCTTAGCAGGCGGGTTACCTGGTAGATGATGCCGGGCTTATCCGACCCGTACACCGAAATCATGCACAAATCTCCAGGCAGCTTCGGGCGCGTTTCGCCGCCAGGTTTCAGGGTGCGGACATATACCGACAGTCCAGAAGATTCCATCTCTGCAAAGGCGCGTTGCAGGGGTTCGCTGCTTTCAAAACCAGCGTGGGATACGATCAGGATCATGGCAAACTGTCCACCCAGAATAGTGCTGCTGGAGTCAGCAACATTGCAGCCCAACTCGAAGAGAATCCTGGCCGACTCGGATACTATCCCAGGGTGATCCCGGCCAATGATGGTTACAGCAAAGTGTTTCATGGCACCTCCGATAAAATGAAGAAAAGAGGGTGATTTAGCGGGTACAGACTCTGCAGCATATGAAAATGCGGGCGGTGCGCCTTAGGAGGATATTTCCCTCGCGCGCATCTTCCCATTTTTCTCATATTCCCTTGTACCTCTTGTTTCTCTGTGCTGCTGTGCCCCGCCTTTGTTGTGTTCCTTGCAGTTGCGCAAATTTAAGTCCAGCGCAGACTTTAACACGGTTTTTAAGATTATCCTATGCGCTGTTTCCTCAGCTGCGCCAATGTGAAGCATTTGCGCGCGTGGCGCGCATGAAGAGTGCTGAGGCGTCTGTGGAAATATATTCAATACTAATTTAAGGAGTGGGAGGTTGTACGGGTGGAAGACTGGCAGAAACAGAACACAGAAGCACTTACTAGCGCGGAACAGCTCCAATACCGGCCTGAATTGGAAGGTAACGGGGTAGAGAAGGTTATCTCTACATATCCGATGCGAATAAGTCCTCATTTGGTGGCGCAGATTCAGCGCGCCGATGATCCTTTGGGGCGGCAGTTTATTCCTCACCTAGATGAATTAAGCCCATCCAGCGCTACCCGCGATGACCCTTTGGATGAAGAGCGCCTCTCGCCGGTGCCGAATCTGGTGCAGCGCTACCGCAAACGTGTTCTGCTGCTCACGACGTCGAGTTGCTTTGCCTACTGCCGCTTCTGCACGCGCAAGCGCCGTATCGGGCACCACCAACACCGGGTCACCTGGGGAGAGCTCGGGTGTGCCCTCGACTATATTGGGGCCGATTCCAGTATTAACGAAGTGATCATCTCCGGCGGTGATCCGCTGACCATGTCTGATCGGTTGCTGCAGGAAGTGCTCGAGCGTTTGAGGAGTATTCCACATGTGAAAATTCTGCGTTTGGGCAGTCGCGCGCCGGTGGTCATGCCAGCGCGAATTACCCTCCAATTATGTAAACTGCTGCAGCGTTTTGAACCGCTGTATTTCCTGACACATATCAATCATCCGGCAGAATTGAGCGTGGAAACTCTCGCTGCGTGTAGGATGTTGGTCGAGGCTGGAATTACATTGGTGAATCAGACGGTATTGCTGCGCGGGGTGAATGATGACGCCGTCATCCTGCAGGAACTCTTCGAGCGTATGCTGCAGGCGCGGATTCGCCCTTATTATCTGCACCAGATGGATTTAACCAGCGGCACCGAGCACTTTCGCACCCGCCTTGAAGATGGGATAGAGCTGATGGGGGGGTTACGTCGCGAGCTTTCCGGTCTAGCCATCCCCCATTACGTGGTGGATTTACCCGGCGGGCATGGGAAGATTCCCTTGGTGCCGGAGTATGTGGAAGCGCTTGGTCCCTGCGCGCGGTTGCGAGCAGCGGATGGAACGGTGGTGGATTACCCAAATGTATAAGCCTTAGGTTCAAACGACCATGTGTCCAATCGCCACGACTCTACAGCTCTTCAGGGGTAAAGGCGACAACTGCATCGATGGTGGCAGCATCGGTGAGGAGCATTACGAGCCGATCGACTCCAAGGGCGATACCGGCGCTAGGGGGCATGTGCCGGAGCTCGGATAGAAAGGGCTCGGGCATCATCCGCTCGGGGAATTCAGGCTGCATGCATTTAAGCGCGGCGTAAAAGCGCTGGCGTTGTTCAATCGGGTCGACTAATTCTGAAAAGCCGTTTGCTAGCTCTAGCCCGCCAAGATAAAGCTCAACCCGTTCAGCTAGGTGGGGGGCGTCGGGGCGGCAGCGCGCCAAGGCTGCCATATCAGTTGGGTAGTCGTACACAAAGGTAGGGCGGTCTGTCCCCAGCTGCGGTTCGACATGGTCGGTGTACACCTCTTCGAAGATATCGTCCTGCATTGCTTCCTGCAGTGAGATGGGCGCATAACGGGTAAATGCCTGCGACAGGGTGATGCGCTCAAACGGTGATTTAACCTGAAAGGTGGTCCCTTGCCACACGAGGGTCTCTTCCGGAACCAACGCGCAGAACAATTCTTCGCAGGTGCACATCAGGTCGAGATAGTTTCCAGGGCTGCAGTACCATTCAAGCATGGTGAACTCGGGCAGATGTTTGCGCCCGCGTTCGTCTTTGCGCCAGCAGCGGCAGAGTTGGAATATGTGTGTGTATCCTGCTGCGAGCAGACGTTTCATGCACAATTCTGGCGAGGTGTGTAGATAGGCGGTGCCGCTCTCCTGCGGGAGGATATACTCCTCTGGGGCATTGCACGGAATGCGGTGCGGAGTTTCCACTTCAAGATAAGCGCACTGAGTGAAAAAAGCCCGGATCTGCTGGATAATCCGGGCTCTTTTGTGCAAATTATCGCGCCGGGCCGCCAGTATTGCATTGGGGCGCGCTGGCATTAATCACTCCTTGACGCGGGTAACGTATTCACCGGTGCGGGTATCAATCTGAATCAGGGTGCCTTCCTCTACAAAAGAGGGAACCTGCAGGGTGTAGCCGGTCTCTACAGTGGCGGGTTTGTTGTTGCCCGCTGCGGTATCGCCTTTTACCCAGGGGTCAGATTGAGTAACCTTCAGGTTGACAAAGTTGGGTAGGGTAACCCCTATCCCCAGTTCGTTGAACACCAGAACCTTGACATCCATGTTGTCTGTGAGGAAATAACGGTCATCGCCCAAGGTCTGTTCTAGCAGGGTGATCTGTTCGTAGGTTTTAGTATCCATGAACACATAACCCACTTCATCCTGATACAGATACTGCATGTCGCGCTCCTCCAGCGGAGCCGGTTCGAAACTTTCCCCGCTGCGATAGGTGCGATCCAGCCGGGTCCCGGTAATCATGTTGCGCAGCTTGCACTTATACAGTGCCTGCCCCTTGCCCGGCTTGATAAAATCAAAGGCTTCTACTACATGGGGCTCGCCGTCAAGTATAATCTTCAAGCCTTTTTTCAGGTCAGAACTGCTGTACATACGTTGTTGCTCCTTTACTAAGCTCTTTATTTTACGTAGCCCCGAACAGGTGTCGCTCCTGCGGGACACGGTCACGAGGTTAGAAATTCTGCGTGTCCAGCAAAGATCGCAACCGCGCTATATAAAATCGGTAGCGCCCTTGATCTCGGCAGAAATCCACCGTGCAGATACAATCACAATCAGGGCAAAATGTCATGGGAAAAAGCAAAGAGCCGCCCGGGCAGGCGGCTCTTCGTGGTTGGCGTTACGCTTTGGTTGGTATGGGTATGGGATAATAACGCCTTGATGACTTAAGATTATTTTTGTTGCTTACTTCATCATCCCGAGCGGAGCAACCTCGCGCTCGAATAGCTCGTTGATTACTTGTGCCAAGCCGGTGTAGATGGCGCTGAGTCCACAGAAGATCCCTTCGTAACCGGCGATAACCTTAAGAGTGGCATTACCGGTGAAATCACCAGCGGCGAGGAGGAAGAACAGCACCACCAGCGAGCCGAATACCACCTGCAGCGCGCGACTTAAGCGGAATGTGCCCAAGAACAAAACGGCGGTGAACAGTCCCCAACAGGTGAGGTAGAATCCCATCGCCTTAGGAGTAGATGCCTCAACCATGCCTGTTTTCGGTAGCAGAATGAGCGCAACCAACGTGAGCCAGAACAGACCATAGGAGGTAAACGCGGTAGCCGCGAAGGTGTTATTTTTCTTCCACTCCATGATGCCGACGATGATCTGACCGAGGCCGCCGTAAAAAATACCCATAGCTAAAATCATGGCATCTAGGGGGAAAATCCGGCGTTGTGCAGGTTGAGCAGCACGGTGGTCATACCGAAGCCGAGCAGGCCCAGCGGGGCGGGATTGGCGGTGGTGTCCTGTAGTGACATGTTCTGGATTTGGTTGCTCATGTGTTTTCTCCTTGTGTGATTGATTACATTAGATAACAGGGTGTGCCTTAAAGACATTGTTTCATTTGAGGTTGAAGGCTGAGGTTGATTTTGTAGAATAATGTTCTGCACTCATTGTGCCAATTTTTAGTCGAACTGAAATAAACACATAAGTAGCTGTTTTAAATAGACAAAATATTAATAATTTACGTTTTAGGTTTTTTTTGAGGAGTAGAAGCTTTTGCAAAAATGCGAATCGGGGGCTATGTCGAGGGAGGCTGGTAAGGATATGGCGTGAATAAGGCTTTAAGATCAGGCGTTTAGGCTTGTTTGCAGCAGTGCAAATTTTTTTTCGGCTTTTTGCAAATAGCGGCGAACCAGACCGCCATGCGCGGTCTGCACGCTGCTGAAAGTGAGGAAACAGCCTCATCGGTCTGAAAGTTTCTAAGGATGCTGGGATCCCAAAGGTAGCAGCGTTTTATGGTACAGTTCATTGAGCACCATGCCGAACCCAGCGTAGAGAGCACTGAAGCCACTAAGCATTCCCGCATATCCTGCGATATGGACAAGAGTCGTCGATGTTACCGCGGTTCCAGTAGCTAGCAGGATGAAAAATAGCAGCAGCAGGCCAAAGGTCACTCTGAGTGCCCAACTGTGGCGGAAACTCGCCATAAATATCACTGCAGAAACCACTGGCCATATGCTCAGGTAACCCCCACTAATCCCCGGAGAAGCTGGGGTGGAGATACCCGCTGCCGCGCCGATAATGGACGCAACCAAACTGAGCCAGAATATACCGTATGCAGAAAACGCTGTTGCCGCAAAAATATTATTTTTCTTCCACGCCATCACCCCGACCATTATCTGCTCTACCCCGCCACAGAAAATCCCCATCCCCACAATCATGGCATCCAAGGGAAGAAAACCGGCAAAATGGAGATTAAGCAGCAGCATGGACATACCCAGACCGATTAACCCCAGAGGCATAGGGTCTGCGGTGGTCTCGTGAATCAAACATGTAGAGTCGGAGGACGAGATCTGGATTAAAGACGGGTTAGAATCAGAGGTCGTTGAGTCGATTCGTGCGTATGTAAGGGTACAGGTTGCCGTATGAATTGGGATCTGTTTTGGGCGCGCTTCGGAGTTCGATGGGGGTTGGAATTCAGGGCGGTGTGTCAGCACTTGCTGCAGCACGATCGAGGCGGGCCACTTTACCTGAAATGGTTTGACTACGGGGGTGCCTTCAGATCCGGGCCTGGGTGGCGGGGGTTGAAAGTTGGAGCTGTATGTTTGCATAGGGACTCCCGCGGTATAGTGGTGCTGCCCGGCATATGTACCGGGCAGCATGTGCGTGTGAAACTATTTAATTTTAACCGGCACTGCGCCCAAGGGAGCAACTTCACGCTCGAACAACTCATTGATAACCTGGGCCAGTCCGGTGTAGATGGCGCTGAGTCCACAGAAGATCCCTTCGTAACCGGCGATAACCTTAAGAGTGGCATTACCGGTGAAATCACCAGCGGCGAGGAGGAAGAACAGCACCACCAGCGAGCCGAATACCACCTGCAGTGCACGACTTAAGCGGAAGGTGCCCAAAAACAGAACAGCGGTGAACAGTCCCCAACAGGTGAGGTAGAAACCCATCGCCTGCGGGGTAGAGGCCGGAACCACGCCGGTTTTAGGCAGCAGGATGAGTGCAACCAGGGTGAGCCAGAACAACCCGTAAGAGGTAAATGCGGTAGCCGCGAAGGTGTTGTTTTTCTTCCACTCCATGATGCCGACAATGATCTGGCCGAGGCCGCCGTAAAAAATGCCCATAGCCAGAATCATGGCATCCAGGGGGAAAAATCCAGCGTTGTGCAGGTTGAGCAGCACGGTGGTCATACCGAAGCCGAGCAGACCCAGCGGGGCAGGGTTGCCAGTGGTGTCCTTAAGGGCCATATTCTGGAATTGATTGCTCATGATTTCTCTCTCCCGGATATCTTGTTGATTAGATGTGTGTGCTGCGCTGTGCAGCATCTCTGGATGGTAACTAGCTAATTCCCTGAATTTCATGCACTCGGTATAGTCATCGGCGCAGTAGTCAACTATCATCCTGATGTCGTGGTTGGAGATATAATCACAACCTACGTCACAGTAATCTTCGTTTTTTCCAAAAAAAGGGCATACGCTTGTATCTTGCATTGCACTCCCCGTTAAGTGTGTGGGTGTTACCAAGGGGTGATTGCATAGCGCGTGCCACTTTAGAGTTGTCCAGATAAAGGTCTTATGTTTCAGGTGGTTGCGTAGTTAAAATACGTTTTGAGTTGAGCGATGGATAAATTGCAGGTTTGCATTTATGCAAATGTGCATGGATTTGTGAGCAGAGTAATTGTTTGGAGGGTATAAGGAAGGGCTTAGTTCGTAAGTGTCTAAGATGCAAGGAGTTAGCGGCAAGGTGGTGGGGTGTAAGTGCGTCGTAATACAACTACTGTGGCGAAAAACTACGCGCTTAAGGTTTTTGCATTTATGCAAAAAATCACGAGAAATATTCCTTGGTGATGGCATGTTTTTTTAATTTCCGATAGATAGTCGCCATATTCATCCCGGCGAGCTTGGCGGCTTCCTCTACGTTGCCCTTGGTTTTCTGGAGCAGATTATGCAGATATTCAGTTTCAAAATCTGCCAGCGCGAGGCTGTATTCGGCGTTTAAATCTGGGGTTAATTCCGAAGGTTCTGTATCCTGATGCACTACATGTGCCGGAGCGGACGCGCACACTGGCACATTGGCTCCGGCATGGGGATATAGAAATTGCTGCAACGTATCAAGGCCGATGCGCCCGCTATCCACCATGGTCATACAGGCCTCAATGATGTTTTCCATCTGGCGAATATTGCCCGGCCAGTCGAAGGCGCATACCAGTTGCATCGCTTCTGCACTGAGTCCTCGTACCTCGGTGCCAAATTTCTTGTTATTTTTCTTTATGAAGTGAGCAATCAGCAGGGGTAGGTCTTGGCGCCGCTCCCGCAGGGGGGGCAGGTGGATGTTGACCACGTTCAGGCGGTAGAACAGATCCTCGCGGAAGGTACCAACTTCCATGGCCTGTTTTAAGTCTGAGTTGGTGGCGGAAATAATGCGGGTATCTACCTTGATGGATTGGGTGTCGCCCAGACGCATGAATTCTTGCTCTTGCAGAAAACGCAGCAGGGTTTGCTGCACGTTCAATGGCAGGTTACCCACCTCATCTAGAAACAGAGTGCCACCATCGGAAGCCTCGAGAATTCCCTTGCGATCGGCGTTAGCACCGGTGAACGCCCCTTTTTTGTAGCCGAAGAGTTCGCTTTCAAGCACGGTGGCAGGTAGCGCACCGCAGTTTATCGCCATGAAACGGGCATCTTTACGCGCTGAGTTGGCGTGTATGGCCTGGGCGATTACCTCCTTTCCCGTCCCCGATTCACCGGTTATAAGGACAGAGGTATCACGCAAGGCAACCTTGCGTACAATATCCATCACCCCCTTTAAACCAGAGGTTGCGCCGATGATGTTGTTGAAATTCAGGTGCCCGGCGAGCTTTTGTTTGAGCTGCTGGTTTTCTGTTTCCAGCTGATTGGCGTGCAGCGCATTTTTAACCCGGTACAGCAGTTCTTCGGGTTCAAAGGGCTTGGTGAGCATATCGTATGCCCCTTTGCGCAGCGCCCGAATGGAGGTCTCGACGGTAGCGTAGGCTGTGATCATAATTACCGGTGTATGGCTGTCGACAGCGCGTATTTTCTGCAGAACCTCCAGCCCATCCATCCCTGGCATTTTAATATCGCTGATAACTAGATCGTAAGCTCCGGGTTGGAATGCCTCAATTGCCTTGAAGGGGCTGG
>JAQUDG010000060.1 GCA_028685815.1 Desulfuromonas sp. | reverse complement strand
TCTCAGCTCAGGGCATGACTGGCTATGTACTCTTTGATGGCGTCGGTGTCTGCGCCGATCCGTTCACAGCGTTTAGCACGCTGCTCGATGTCACGCAGAGATTCCGGGCGCGGCGGATCTATCCCAATGGCGCGGAGCACGGCATCAGCAAATTTAGCCGGATGCGCAGTGGCGAGACATATCATGGGTCTGGATGCACAGTGCAGTTTTTGCGCGGCGGCAACCCCGACTGCGGTATGGGGGTCCAGGATGTAGTCGGTTTGGGTGTAAAAATCTTTCATGGTTTTTAGGGTGACATCGGTATCAATGGTCATGGTACTGAAGTCTGCATGCACCTGTTTTTGCTGTGTAGCATCAAAGGTTAGAACGTGCTCTGTCGCGAAGGTATCCATCATCTTGACTAATGCGGTGCTGTCGGTTCCGAGTAGATAGTACAGGTAGCGCTCAAAGTTGCTCGCCACCTGGATATCCATGGATGGGGACAGGGTTTCAACCACGGTGTCGATGGAATAATCACCGGTTGCGACAAAGCGCGACAGGATATTATTTTCGTTGGTGGCCAGCACCATTTGACCTACCGGCAGCCCCATCTGTCTGGCTACGTAGCCGGCAAAAATATCCCCGAAGTTCCCGGTGGGCACAGAAAAATCCACACAAGTTGCTTCATCTTGCGCAATTCTGCTCCATGCATAAAAGTAATACACGATCTGCGCCAACACTCGAGCCCAGTTTATCGAGTTGATCGCCCCTAGTGCATGCTGCTGTTTAAACTCCAGATCGCCGAAGATCTCCTTGATAATGCGCTGTCCATCATCGA
This sequence comes from Desulfuromonas sp., assembly GCA_028685815.1. Taxonomy (GTDB): domain Bacteria; phylum Desulfobacterota; class Desulfuromonadia; order Desulfuromonadales; family Desulfuromonadaceae; genus JAIVHC01. The sequence continues at coordinate 15,223 of JAQUDG010000060.1, read as the reverse complement.
AGTTACCGTCAATCGCCAAGTTGAAGACATTGGCATCGGTGACCGTGGTCATCTGTAGTTCCTGCACCGCCGAAACCCTGCCGTAGGGGTGAAGGATGAAGATGTTGATATTTTTCTTACCCTTCACTCCATAGATTGCAGCGCTGCCGGTGTCTCCAGAGGTGGCGCCGATGATGTTCATGTGGGAGTTGTGCTGCCCGAGTAGATACTCAAACAGATTGCCCAAAAACTGCAGCGCCACATCCTTGAATGCCAGGGTGGGGCCGTGAAAAAGCTCAAGGATATGGACGTCACCATGGTGTTGCAGAGGCGTTATCTGCGGATGGGCGAACTTGCTGTATGAGCGCTCGATTATATTTTGCAGATCGGCGCCAGGGATATCGTCACCCACAAACTTGGATATGATCTTATTGGCGATCTCCACATATTCCATGGAGCGGAAACTCTGCAGCTCCTGTGGCGATATTGTCGGAATGTGTTCAGGCAACAGCAAACCACCATCAGTGGCGAGCCCCATCATTACTGCGTCTGAAAAAGTTATACCGCTAACGCCCCCTCTGGTACTTTTATAGCGCATGCCAGAACCTCCTGGAAACTGTTCGAATGGATGAATGTATCCGCTTAAATTATGTGATGTGAACTAAGCAATGTATAAAATAATGAAGCATAAAAAGCAGCCGGATTGTAACAGGGATGTACTTAATTTAAAAGGGTATCAAGTGCGGAATTGAAGTTGCGCAGTTGCGCCAGAGATGGTGTGGCTAAACGCAGTGTGCCCCTTTTCAGCAAGATGTGAAAAGGGGCACATGGTATAAGATGGATGTTTACTTACTCATGGTTTTTATGCACTTCGTGCACGAGTTCATGCTGTGCATCGACTACGGCGACAGCTGCGAGGTTTACAATGTCATTGACGTCATCGCCACGCTGAAGAACGTGAACCGGCTTTTTGACCCCCATGAGGATCGGGCCGACAGCTTCAGCGCCACCGAGCTTATTCAGAAGTTTATAGGCTATGTTGCCCGAACCAAGATCAGGGAAAATCAGAACGTTGGCGTTACCCTTGATGGCAGAGAACGGGTACTGGCGTTCAGTAAGATCCGGGTCAAAGGCTACGTTGGCCTGCATTTCACCTTCAACCACTAGTTCCGGTGCCCACTCCTTAACCAACTGCGTTGCCCTGCGGACTTTGGTGGTGTAGGGGTGATTTGCGCTGCCGAAGTTGGAAAATGAGAGCATAGCGATGCGCGGTTCAACGTCGAAATGACGCGCCTTGTTGGCAGCCAGAATCGCGATCTCCGCAAGCTCTTCCGCTGTGGGGTCAATGGATACAGTGGTGTCGGCACAGAAGACCACGCGATTTTTGAAGGCGAGCATATACAGACCGTGCACCCCCATAATATTCTGCTGCTTGCCGATGATCTCCAGGGTTGGGCGGATGGTTTCGGGATAGTGGTGGTTAATACCAGAAAGCATGGCATCCGCATCGCCCATGTGGACCATCATAGCGCCAAAATAGTTGCGCTGGTGCCCCATGGTGCGTACCGCTTCTGCCGAAGTTACCCCTTTGCGCTGGCGCAGGCGGAAAAATTCATCCGCATATTTTCGCGTATTGGGGTTGTCGTGCGGGTCGACAATCTGCACCCCGTGCAAATCCAGCCCCAGGCGTCTGATGTTATTGATTATTTCCTTCTCCGGTCCGAGCAAGATGGGGATGGCAATGCGCTCATCCACAAGGATCTGCGCTGCGCGCAGGATTTTGTCGTTGTCTCCTTCGGGGAACACAATCCGTTTGCGACAGGCTTTTGCTTTGTTGATTATGGTGCGCATGATCTCTTTCGAACGTCCCTGCAACGCTTCTAGTGACTCGGTATATTTTACCATGTTCTCGATAGGAGTTTGCGCCACGCCACTATCCATTGCTGCCTGAGCTACTGCTGGAGCAACATGGAGTAGAACGCGTGGATCAAACGGCTTGGGGATAAGGTAGTCCCGTCCGAAGGAAAACTTGGTGTTGCCATAGGCTTTAACGACCGAGTCGGGCACATCTTCCTTTGCTAGATTAGCTAGAGCCTTGACTGCAGCCATTTTCATTTCATCGTTAATGGCCGTTGCGTGGGTATCCAGCGCTCCACGGAACAGGAATGGGAAGCACAGAACGTTATTCACCTGGTTTGGAAAGTCGCTCCGACCGGTACCCATAATGACGTCATCACGCACCTTGAAAGCTTCGCTGGGGAGAATTTCCGGATCGGGATTGGCCAAGGCAAAGATGATGGGGTTGGGTGCCATGCCGGCGACCATGGTTGGAGTGACCACGTCTTTAGCTGAAACGCCAAAGAACACGTCCGCTCCCTGCATGGCTTCTTCGAGGGTACGCGCTTTGCCTTCTGTAGCCAGACGCTCCTTGTAGGGATTCATCCCTTCGGTGCGTCCTTTGAAGATGACTCCTTTGCTGTCACACAGGATCATGTTTTCGAGCTGGGCGCCGAGGGTTATGGCCATATTGGCACAGGCAATACCTGCGGCACCGGCGCCATTAACCACGATGCGCACGTTCTTGATATCTTTGCCGATAATTTCAAGAGCGTTGATTAAACCGGCGTTAGCGATAATGGCAGTGCCGTGCTGGTCGTCATGAAACACCGGAATATTCATCTGGGCTTTGAGCTGCTCTTCAATGTAGAAACATTCCGGCGCTTTGATATCTTCGAGATTGATACCGCCAAAGGTGGGTTCTAGGAGCTTGACGGTACGGATAATCTCATCTTGATCTAATGTGTCCAATTCTATATCAAAGACATCGATGTCGGCAAAACGCTTAAACAGAACACCTTTTCCTTCCATGACCGGTTTGCTGGCCAAGGCTCCAATGTTACCCAGCCCCAGCACCGCGGTGCCGTTGGAAATAACCCCGACCAGATTGCCTTTGGCGGTGTACTCATAAGCATCTTTAGGGTTCTTTTCAATTTCAAGACAAGGGTCCGCAACCCCGGGACTATAGGCAAGGGCTAAATCGCGGCTGGTCATACACGGTTTTGTAGCTACAACCTCAATTTTACCCTTGCGCCCAATGCTATGGTAATCGAGGGCCTCGCGTTTTTTTGGCATTATGCTTTTCCTTTCAATTTTAGTCGGAATAAAAAAAATTTGAGGTGCGCTGCTGAAACATAAAGTGGTGCATAATGGACACATAGTTACAGTCGAATGGTACCTACACACGTTATTGCATGCAGCGCAGGAACACATGTAATTTTAGGCTTGTTGAAAAAAATAACATAGACTTGTAGCGACAGAATTGTCAAGAGTAATTCACCAGCGTTTGACAAATATAGAACGCTGTTTAACCGAAGTGATGTTGTGCTTATTTACGTGGTTTACAGAATTGCTCGCGGTAGCGTTGTTATTTGCGTCAGCACAAAGGGCAATGCTAATATCCAGCGCTTGAACAATTTGTTACGCGCAGATTCATTTTACCATAGATACATGCTATTTACGGACGCAAGCGATAGCAAATGACATATGGTTGTTTGTGATGCGGTTGCAGGCATAACCTTAAATATGGGAGTTGACTGGCTATGATAGTTGTAACTGGAGGAGCCGGCTTTATCGGCAGTGCCCTGGTGTGGCGTTTGAACCAGTTGGGTTACGATAATATTCTGATCGTGGATTCACTCGGAACTTCGGAAAAATGGCGCAATCTTGTGCCGCTGCGGTATGCAGATTACGTCGAAAAAGATGATTTTTTGCGCCATGCTCAAGGGGAGAGGTTGTCTCAGGTATGCGATTTTGGTTCTACAGGCATTGAAGCCATTTTTCATATGGGGGCTTGTTCGGCCACGACGGAAACCGATTCGCGCTATTTGGTGCAAAATAACTTCGAATACACCAAACACATGGCCTTGCTCGCGCGTCACAGTGATGCCCGCTTTATCTATGCCTCCAGTGCGGCTACCTATGGCGATGGTGTCAATGGCTTCGTAGATGCAGAAGATGAACTGGATATATTGCGCCCGCTAAACATGTATGGCTACTCGAAACAGATGTTCGATCTGTGGGCACGGCGCGAGGGGATGCTCGACAGCATTGCCGGGCTGAAGTTTTTCAACGTATTTGGACCCAACGAATACCATAAAGGGACGATGCGCTCGCTGGTAATCAAAGCTTATGAGCAGATCATGGACAGCGGCAAGATAAGTCTGTTTAAATCGTATCGCCCAGAATATGCCAACGGAGAACAGAAGCGAGATTTTGTGTATATCAAGGATGTCGTGGATATGACCCTGTTTTTTTTCAAGCATCCTGAAGTGAACGGTATTTTCAATATTGGCAGTTCAAGTGCGCATACCTGGAACGAGCTGGCTGGGGCTATTTTTTCTGCCCTCAAGCGTACCCCTGAGATCGAATACGTTGAGATGCCTGATGAATTGCGTACGCGCTATCAATATTATACTTGTTCAGATGTAACTAAATTGCGTGACGCCGGTTATGCGGGGAAACAACACACGTTGGACAGTGCGGTATATGACTATGTAGTCAATTATCTGCAAAAAGCCCAGCACCTCGGGCAGGAAAAAGAACGGAATCAATAGATGAAAGCTGTGTTTTCTTTTTTGGCTTTTTTTGTCCTATTATGTGGGGCGGTGCTGCTTATTTTAGGGCTCAAGGCCTATAGGCTAGATAGTCCGCCTTTGTTGTTTATCGCCATGCTGGGGGTAGGATTTGTTTTGGCTCTGATTGGGAAGCGTTGGGGTAGGGGGGCGCTGTTGCTAGCGGCGCCACTGGCGATTCTGCTCGCCTATATTGGGGCGCAGCGCCTGTTGCCCCCAGCTCCAGCTACCCCAGCGTTTGCGCAGGTGTACTGTCTCAACCCAGAAAAAGCAAAGCTGCAGCGCCAGCACGGCAATTTGCGCCCTCGTGCTCACACTCATACTCAGACACTGACGCTGGTCTGCCCTGATGACACCGAACTTGTGCCCCGGTTTGTCCTGTTGGCTGGTATCGAGCTCCAACCGGTCGCGTGTGGACTCAAGGGTGTATCGGGGTTGGTTTTCGGTGCAGATAAGGCTCTGTATGCCTCCATTCCCGATGCTGATCTTATATATCGTCTGGAACCTCCTGAAACCACCACTGCCGACTCACGCTCCCACGCAATGGGTGCCCCAAGGCAGTGGCGCAAGACCATCCTTACTGCCGCCCTTGACAGCCCCATGGGGCTGGCGTGGCATGGCGACTCGCTGTATGTGGCTACCCGCACAGCTGTGGTCAAACTTACTCCAGGTACAACAACTGCCGCCGCTGCAATCCAAACTGCTGCAGTTCAAACGGTTGTAGACCATCTTCCATCCGCAACCCCAACTGAACGCAGGGCTATTCTAGTGGACGATACCGGCTGTGTGTATCTGTCTGTTGGTGCGGTGGATTCTGACCCCCTAGACCTCGAATGGCAACGCGGCGCAATTCTGGAAATAGCTCCCCATGGTGAGTCCAGGCTGTTTGCCACCGGAATCCATCATGCCCGTACTATGGCTTGGCATCCACAAACTGGGGCGCTATGGCTGGGCGAAGATTCACCCCAGACCCTAGACTTTTCACCTCCGAAAGATGAGATCAATGCTGTGTGCGCTGGGGAGGATTTCGGATGGCCGTTTTGTTATGGCTTCAAAACCCCAGACCTTCAGTTAGGCACCACTACCATGTGTGCTGATACCACTGCGCCACTACTGACGCTTCCACCCCACAGTGTTCCCGCTGGACTCGCTTTCGGGGCGCAGCTCGATGCACCTGAACAGTATCGCTCCATGGTGTACGTGGCTCTGGCGGGAGATAAAAACGATATCCATCGCCAAGGTTTCAGGATTCTAGGTCTGCCCCTAGACACCGAAGGTGACATCACCGGTTGGGGGATCGAAGTGGCATTGGGATGGGCGACACCGCAGGAGGTTCAAGACCATCAGGAGCATCAGGAGCATATCTATGGACAGCCTGCGACGCTTGCGGTTGGCCCAGATGGAAATCTGTACCTCGCGGATTCCCACGCGGGAGTGGTGTACCGGTTCGTTTTTGATTCTGAGTCTAAGTCTGATTCTGGTTCTGCCTACATCCCGCCTCAATCGGAATAGAAGAGGTTAAACATTACAGTGTTATATTGTGTGGATGAAATATGTACTGCCGCGCAGCGCAGTGCCATGATTCTTACCGTGAATCAACGTATGGCACGCACCCTGCTGCACGAGTACAGTCAGTGGCAGCTAAATAGTGATAATAGTGTATGGGCAAAGCCGCCTATTTTTACCCCTGCCGCGTGGTGGCAGCGCTGCCTGCTGCAGAACGCTGCAGGCGGCAGTTTGCTGAATCACGCCCAGCAGCAAACTATATGGCGGCAGATTGTTCGCAACGATTTGCAGCAGCGCAAATATACATTGTTGCAGGTCGATGCCACGGTTAAGCAGGCGCTGAAAGCCTATGCCAGTTTATGTGACTACCTGATTGACCCTGATTGCTCTGTTTCCCCCAATCCACCTCATCTCTATAGCGCAACTACCCCCGAAGAGCAGGCGTTTAAACGCTGGTACTCTACCTATAAGGAATACTGCGCCACGCACAACTATATGGATCCACAGCGTCTGGGCAGATATGTGCAAGAACTGTTTTCTCAAGGGGCTATCCCCCCTCCAGCAGAGCTGTGGTTGATCGGCTTTGACGATATTTCACCACAATTGCGGGCCCTCACCCAGACCTTGGCGCAGCTGGGCACGCAGATTGTAGAGCCGGATATAGAGCATAAAAATAGTAGCTCTGAGGTTTATGCCTGTGCCGACCCCATTGCCGAGCTGGAGTTGGTGGCCCACTGGGCCTATACCCACATTGCGCGCGGGCACAGTGTCGGGGTGATAGTGCCGGAGCTTGAGCGCTATCAAGGCAGTATCGAGCGGGCATTTAGACAGTATGAAACAACCTTCAGTACAGAAAATATCGAGCTTAACCTCTCGGTGGGGCAACCCTTAAGTCAGTATGGGGTGATTCAGGCGGCGCTGCGTCTGTTGCAGGTTGAAGAGCCCTTCGATCTGGATCAGTTCGGGTATCTGCTCCGTTCGCCGTGGTTTGGCGGCGGGCAGCATCAGATGGATGAACATGCGGAGGCGGAGGCATTTTTACGCACCTGCGCACATCCCAGGGCCGATATCGATACCTATATACACTTGTTGCGCCACAAGGGTTATTTTCGCTCCGGTATCAAATCCATATGCACAGCACTCAAACATTTGGCGCATATCAAAGAGCGTAAAGCACCCGCAGTCTGGCTGGAGACCTTTGGTGTTGCTTTGCAGGGGGTAGGGTGGCCCGGTGACTACCCACCCGACTCGCAGACGTATCAAGTGTTGCGCGCATGGGAGGAGCAGATATTGCCTCTATTTGCTTCTCTTACCCCCGTTGAGCCAACGATGAGTCGGATGGAGGCGGCACGTCAACTTCAGCGCTTGTGTGCCGATAGTGTGTTTCAGGCCGCAGCTAGAGACAGGCGCCTGCACATAGTCGGACTTCTTGAAGGGGTGGCGCTGGCATGCGATGCCGTTTGGGTTACAGGGCTGCACGATCAGGTGCTCCCCAGTACCCTGAACTACAACACCTTTATTCCGGTAGAAATTCAGAAACATTACGCTATGCCGCGTGCCAGCATGGAACGGGAAATGGAGTTTTGTACCCGGTTGATGCAACAGCTGCACGCTTTGGCTCCGGAGGTTAATTTCAGTTACGCTCGCTGCGCTGAAGACGGCAGTGTGCGCGGGGCGAGTCCTTTTTTGCCTGTAGCATCAGTCGGCGGGGATGAGTGGCGGCAAAGTTTCCTTCAGCTTGCTGCAGAACGTCCAGACAGAGAACCTATTCAGTTGGAGATGATTCAAGGCAGCGGCGGCTTACCCCTTGCGGCTGATCTTAGTGGTGCAAACTCCGAGGATGAAAATTTAACTCCGGTGCCACCTTATGCGGTTAAGGGAGGAACGTACCTGCTTAAAGAACAGGCCATGTGTCCATTTCGTGCATATGCGCATTTTCGTATGCACGTGCGAGCATTGGAGACCCCTGCCGAGGGGGTAGATATGCGCGTGCGCGGAAGCCTGCTCCATCTGCTATTGCAACACTTCTGGGAAGAGGTCAAGCTGCAGGAGCAACTCCTACAGCTGAGCACAGAGCAATGTCGACTGTTGCTCACCAAGCATTGCCACGCCATTATGCAGAACAATAAACATGCGTATGTACCCAAAAGTCTGCATGACCTGGAGTTGAATCGTTTGGTGAAGTTGGCCTTGGAATGGCTTGAAATAGATAAAGACCGCCCAGCTTTCAGGGTGTTGAGTGTGGAGGAACGAGAAGTCCTTCAGGTTGGTCCGTTGCATATTAATACTGTTGCGGATCGGGTGGATAAGATTCTGCCCAACGCTGGGGTGGTACTGCTTGACTATAAAACCGGCACCGTCGCGTTCAAAGATATCTTGGGAGAACATCTATTGGAGCCACAACTGCCTGTGTATGCCCTTTATGGACAACATCAACCCATAGTGGGATTTGCTGTGGCGCAGGTACGCACGGGCGCGTGCGCCTTGAAAGGGACATGTGTGAGTGTTGCTGGCACAGGTGAAGATAAGTTGCCGCCATTGCCGGTAAAGAGCATGGATGTGCCGGCGTGGGACGCTGCGCGCACACAGTGGCGCGCTCAACTAGATACGCTGGCGCAAGATATCGCAGCTGGGCGCGCCGACGTGGCTCCAATCCAGGACAGTGTGTGTCAGTTTTGTGATCTGTCTTCCTTATGCCGGATTAAGCAGCAGACATGCCCAGATAAAGCAGAAGCGCCAGATGCAGCAGGAACGTCGGGGGATGATTACAGCTATGACTGAGCTCAGTGATGCGGCATCTCGGCAGCGGGCTCTTAATCCGGATATATCATGTATTGTCCGCGCGCCGGCTGGTTCGGGTAAAACCGAGTTATTGATTCAACGGTTTCTGGTGATGCTGGCTCGAGTGCAGAAGCCGGCAGAGGTGCTAGCCATAACCTTTACGCGCAAAGCCGCTGCCGAGATGCGTGAACGAATCTTGGCGGCATTAACTGCGGCGGCAGCACCCCTTGCCCCGGATGCATCTGCGCACCAGAGTAAAACCCACGCCTTAGCGCGCGCGGTATTGCAGCGCGATGCCGAGCTTAAGTGGAATCTACTTTCTGCCCCTGCGCAACTGCGCATTCAGACCATCGACAGCCTGAATGCCGAGCTGGTACGTTGCATGCCGTGGTTGTCACGCTTGGGCGCCTTGCCTAAAGTCAGCGAATTTCCCCAGCAACACTATCTGAATGCGGTAAACAGCTTCTTGTTTAAGCAACGCCTTGAGCCTGAGATTACAACCGCATTACACACCATCTTGGCCCATCTGGATAACCGTTCCGATATTTTGGCAGGGATGTTAGTTGATCTGCTATGGCGGCGGGATCAGTGGATGCGTCATCTCCTGACCGATCCGGAGCAGATGCGTACCGCCCTGGAACAGAGCCTGCAAGAAAAGGTTGAGGATGCGCTGCAGCAGGCTCACGAGAGCTTAAGTATTACCACCGCTGCGCGTATCCATGCGCTCGCTTCCTTTGCCGCGTTGCACTGTGACAAGGGGCAAAGCCGGATACGTGAGTACGCAGCCACCTCATTCCCTGCCCCTGAAGCGGAAGAATTGGCGCAATGGCAGGCTATCGCCACCATGTTGCTTACCACCCAGGAACAATGGCGTAAAAGGATGGATAAAAATTGCGGCTTCCCTGCGGGTAAAGATCCACACGCTAAACAGATGAAGACCGAAGCCCTTGAAGTGTTGGAAGAGCTGCGTTTGGCGGTTGACCCGACACTGTGGAGTGAGGTGAATTTGCTCCCAGCGCCGCATTACGGTGCTGAAGCGTGGGAGGTGCTGCGGGCCATCGTGACGGTGCTGCCACGTCTGGTAGCGCAGCTATGGCTTGAGTTCCGCACCAGTGCAGAAGCGGATTTCAGCGAAATAGCTTTAAGTGCGCGCCAAGCGCTAGTGGATTGCGGTAATCCGACCGACTTACTCCTTCAGATCGACCAGCAGATTGAGCATATCCTGGTGGATGAGTTTCAGGATACATCCTGGCTGCAGTTCAGCTTGCTGGAAACCCTCGTCGCCGGCTGGGATCAGAGCAGGGGGCGCACTCTGTTTATTGTTGGAGACCCCATGCAGTCTATCTACCGCTTTCGCGAGGCGCAGGTGGGGTTGTTTTTGCGCGCCGGAGATGAGGGGATCGGGCAAATCCCCCTTGTCCCCCTACAGTTGACGGCTAATTTCCGTTCCCAGAGTAATCTGGTTGCCTTGGCCAACCTATGGTTTGCCACGGTGTTTCCCGCACATGAACATGCCGCAAGTGGAGCGGTTGGGTTTTCCAGCGGCGTTCCAGTTAAGCCGAAAGAGGGAGAGGCCCTGTGTTTTGTCCCCATGCCTCGGCCAGATCTACGCACCGAAGCGGATGCGATTGTCAGCCAGGTCAAAAGATTGCTGGCAGCAAACGCGCAGGACAGCGTCGCCATCTTGGTACGCTCACGCTCACACCTGCCTGAAATCACCGCATTGTTGCAGCAAGAAGCGATAGCGTATCAGGCTCAAGATATTGATCCACTCGGGGATAAAATGGCGGTGCAGGATGGGGTATCGCTCCTGAAGGCGCTGCTCCATCCAGCGGACAAGCTAAGCTGGCTGAGTGTGCTACGCGCGCCTTGGTGTGGTCTATCATTGGCGGATATGAGCCATATAGCCAGATTTGCCACCATTGGTGCAGCTCTTGCGAGTGATGAACTTGTCACTGAACTGGAAGAAGATGCGCGGCGCCGTTTTTATTTTGTGGGCACCATTCTGCTACGCGGGCAACAGCAGCGTGGGCGCGTCTCGGTGCGCCATCTGTGGGAAGAGTGTCTGACTGCACTCAAGGTGCAAGGCTGCTGGAGCAGCTCGGAGTTGGAGAACCTGGCGCAACTGGGTACCGTGCTGGAGCGGTGTGATAGCGGGGGAGACATCGATAATTTTGCCCACATGGAACACCAGATCCAGCTGTTGTTCGCGCGGGATCAACTGCATCCAGATGCCAGAGTGCATGTAATGACCATCCATAAAGCCAAGGGGCTTGAGTTTGATCATGTAATTTTGCCAGGGCTAGGGCGTAGGGCGCGCAGAAGCCCAAAGGCGTTATTGCGCTGGGAAGAGGATACGCAGTTGGGTTTGTTGCTGGCACCATTGGCACAACGCGGGGCCAAAGATGCAGACCCAGTTTACGCCATGCTTGAGCGCATGGATAAACGTAAGGAAGCATATGAAACAGCGCGCCTATTGTACGTGGCGGTGACCAGGGCGCGCAAAAAACTGTCCTGCTATGCATATGCTGCCCTTGGTGCCGATGGGGAATATGCACCCGCAGCTGGATCTTTGCTGGAGTTGTTGTGGCCCGTGTGTTGCGATTATTTTTCCTCAGGGGTACACGAAAATACCCCCGTAGAGAAATCAGAGCGCCGCGAAGATGGAGGTGGGTACCTTCAACGGCTGCCGTTGGAATGCTTTCCACCTGTGACCCATGGAGCAGGAATGGAGTTGGGAACGCAGCACCATCTGTCTGGACAGACCTTAACTTCAGCATACAGACCGGCATCTTCTGCAGTGCAGCGCAGTGCCATTCTTGGCACCGTTACCCATGAATACCTGGCTTTTCTCGGAGAAGACCCAGAGCGACAGAAGCCCGAATATGTGGAAACATTGCGCGCCGGATTGGATAAACGTTTTAGTCTTGCTGGATACGTGTCTGTGGCACAGACCATGACGCAGGAGTGCCTTGTCATGTTGAAAAACACCCTCGCCAGTTCACAGGGGCGCTGGAAACTGGCACAACATAATGCGCGTGTGGCTGAATTTGAGCTGTGTGGCTTGTGCGAAGGTGATTTGATAACCGGAGTGGTTGACCTGACCTTTATTGACTCACAGACCCAAGATCGCTGGATAGTTGACTATAAAACAGCCTCACCTGAAAAAGGGGAAGCGGAGGAGAGGTTTTATCAGCGTCAAGCCAAACAGCATGCACCACAACTGGAGCGCTACCGTACCTTGTTGCAGCAACTCGATGCAGTGCATTGTTGCCGTGCTGGGTTGTTTTTTCCGGCGTTTGGGGGTTGGTGCGAAGTTTAAGGCTCGAATCCATATTATTCCAACGTCCGCTTGCGTAAATGCTGAGACAGCGGCACGGGAGTGCATAAATTCAAGCATACAGATATTCGAGAGAGGGGTTTGAGCCAATGGAGCTAAAAGTTAAGGATTTCAACCCGGCAGCAGCAACTTGGGATGAGAAGCCGCGCCGGGTCCAACTTGCAGCAGATGTAGCCAAAGCCATTCGGGGCTATGTTCCTGTTCCGCCGAGAGCCGAAGCCATGGAGTTTGGCTGCGGCACTGGTCTGCTCACCTTTAATCTCATCGATATGCTTGCTCAGGTTGTGGCGGTTGATCGTGCCGAAGGGATGCTTACCATTGTAAAAAAGAAAGCGGCAACGCTCGGAGCAACGCAGGTAACTACGAAGCTGATAGCAGACGACCTCAGTGCGCTTGGAACCGAGGAATACGACTTTATCTATAGCAACATGGTGCTACATCATCTGCCCGCTATAGAGCCTGTCCTTGAACGACTTGTCGCCGCGCTTAAACCTGGTGGGGTGCTCGCTCTGAGTGACCTTGAAGACGACGATGGCACCTTTCATGATAAGCCAGAAGGGGTAGTGCAGTCCGGGATAAAAAGCAGCTGGCTTATGAAGGCGCTTGAGCGTCTAGGGCTTATTAACCAAGGGCATACTGTAGCTCATTCCATTGTCAAGCAGCGTGCGGGAGAGGGAAAGGCCTATCCGATATTTCTTGTATGGGGTGCGCGCGCGCAGTAGTGAAAGTAGCGATTACAGCACAGGGCTATTCTTTGTAGATGTACACGTTTTGGGTTCTAATATGGCGGGTTAAGTAGCGTTTTATCCAAACCTTAAGCCAAGGGCGGGTAACGGGTAATAGTAGCGCAAAACCGAGGATGTCGGTACAGAATCCGGGGGTGAGCAGGGTTATCCCACCGCAGAATATCATGGCAGCATCTATGAGATCTTCTTTGGGGAGCTCTCCCTGGTTCAAAGCGGCCGTTATCTTTACGAGGATATCTGCACCCTGAGTACGAAGCAGGTAGGTGCCGGCGATCCCAGTTAAGACAATAAGCCCCATGGTTGGCCATAACCCAATAATTTTCCCAGCCGAAATCAAAACATAAATCTCAAGAATTGGCACTACGATTATAATCGTAAACAATGTTATTAACATAACTTGATACTCCAACAAGTGATTTAATATGGTATTTGGGATTTTAGCAGTCAAGGAGGTAAATATCCACTACTTTCTTGCTTTTTGAACCTAAGTAGTTGAAATTATGAAAATAAATCTTGTGCCTAAATAATAGGCAAAGAGGCAAAAGGTGTTTTTATTACTGCGTGATGGCTCTCCTTAACAGCCTTATCCACATCTTATCCACAGGTTATGTTGGAGAAGATGTTAGGCTGTTGAAATGGCTGTGCTTTTTGTTTGTCAAGGGTTTGTTGCTGTGCTGAAGGTGTTATGAGGAACAATAATTAGATGAGCGTAGCATTGATCTTCTTTACCGAGGGTGAGGCTAATAGGTAATCCAAAGGGGGTGCGTCACTCAAGCCGCATTTATGTGCGGTTATTTCGGTCCATTAGCTTTGGGGATTTCACCCTTGACATTGATTGAGCAGAACCTATACTGTCCGCTTCGTTTAGAATTTACTGCCTAGGTAGCGCCTTGTGCTGCAAGGTGTCTTGCGCTCACAATTTAAATTCATAGATTATGCCTTCCCGTTTTTTAACGGAAATAAAGAGTGTGCGCCGGAAATTTGGATGTCAAACATAAGCGTGGTGAAGAGTAAATGCAGGTAAAGGTTAAAGAGATAGGGGCAGCAGGTCTTAATCTAGACTTTAGCTATACGCTGGAGGAACTTCCGGTATTGGCTAAAATGCAGGGCACTGCTGATCTCAAGTTTGTAACCCCAGTAGAGTGTGAAATCCGGCTGAGCAAGATAGCCCAAATGGTTGAGGTCTGCGGTAGCGCCCGGGTTACAGTGGCACTGCAATGCTCCCGTTGCCTTGCTGATCTTAGTTCTGAGCTGCAGGTTGAATTTAAGCAGACCTATGTAGAAGAGTTGCCTGATGTAATCGATGAAGCAGGCGGCGAGGTTGAGCTTTCAGCCGAAGAAATGGGACTTATTCTGTTTGACGGTGAAAACATAGACTTGAGCGACGAGATTCAGCAGCAGATTGTGCTAGCAATTCCATCACGTCCCTTGTGTGAGGAAGAATGCAAGGGGCTGTGTCTTACTTGCGGGCGCAACCTCAATATGGCTGTGTGCAACTGCAACGATAGAAACATCAATATGCATTTTGCGTCCTTGCTCGATTTTAAGGTTGATAAATAGCACTCAGATGGTCTATTTATACCCTTTTATTGCGTAATGTTTAATCGATTTGACTGCACACTCTTTGCTGTTGCTGCGAATCAATATGTTTGTAAGATAATTATAAAAAAGGAGTCATCGACATGGCACTACCTAAGAAGAAAGTCTCAAAATCAAAACGCGATATGCGCCGCGCCCACGATCACCTCAGTGTTCCTGGTATCTCAGCGTGTCCTCAATGTGATGAGCCCAAACAGCCCCACCGGGTTTGTGGCACATGTGGTTTCTATAAAGACCGTGAAGTATTAGATACAACTGTTTGAAATCAAACGGTTTAAGTGTTTAGATGAATTATGTAACTATAGCAGTTGACGCCATGGGGGGGGATAACTCCCCAAGGGTCGAAGTTGAAGGTGCAGTGCTTGCTGCGCGTACTCCGGGGATTGAAATTATCCTGGTTGGGGATGCGCAGCGCATCGAGGAGGAGCTCGAGCGCCACAATACTTCGGGGCTTGCGCTAAAGGTCAAGCATACCACTCAGGTCGTAGGGATGAATGACTCGGCTTCGGATGCGGTGCGCAAGAAAAAAGACTCTTCCATTCGTGTTGCCTTTGACCTGATTAAGAGTGGTGAAGCGCAGGCAGTGGTCAGTGCTGGTAATTCCGGTGCGACTATGGCTGCCGGCATGTTTGTGGTGAAAC
>JAQUDG010000059.1 GCA_028685815.1 Desulfuromonas sp. | reverse complement strand
GAAGGGCGGATCAAACTACAGAGTCCAGGTGATAAGAATCAAATTTGTGGTGTCTCAACCTTGTCACCACTTGATATGGCAGCGAGTAAGTTGTTGGCTAACTCAGATCGTTGGGCCGATGAGAGTGTGTTTAATCGTGACCTGATTGACTTGGCAATGATGCGACCTTCCAAAAGTCTGTTTAGCGCTGCGGTAAAAAAAGCCGAGCAGCCATACGGCAACGCGATCGTTAAAGATATTGTTAAGGCAATAGAGAAATTTCAGTCCCGGCCAGATTGGCTAGAGCGATGTATGCTGGTGATGGAAATCAATATTCCCAAAGCAGTCCTTTGGGAGAGAATCCGCACCTTGCAGCAGAGGGTTTCACAGATCTAAGTTCTAGACGCTGACCTACTTTGAAGACTAGTTAGTACAAATGCGGGATTCTGCTAGCAGCTATAGCAACGACCGACAAAAACAATCAGGCTGCCGCAGCCATGTGGTCAGTTACACAATAAGACACCTGCGCATCGGCTAATTGCGCTGCTATAGGTGCGGCAATAAACACAGGGGTAAGGGCAGAAAAAACATGGGCTGGGAGATGTTCCTGGGCGATTGGCTGGAGCAGCGCAAGAGCGCTGCGGGTTTCACACGACCATCCAAGACTGGAACTATGCTGATGCAAGGGGGCTGAACGCGACCACCCGCGCGGACTGCAGGCGTCGCACACCAGAGGAAAATGGCGCGAGAGCTTGATCAGATCACGCTGAATGGTGCGTTTGCTTACCTGCGCTTGGGCGCTGGCTTTACTGAGCTTTTCGTGCAACTGATTTACACTGATCTTGCGTGGATAAGAGGGGATCGCTTCTAGCATGTGCAGATAACGGATAGCTGTTTCAATCTCCATAGACGCTTACCTTTCGATCAAAGCAAAGGGTCATATAACATCGCAGGGCTGCATTGAGGTTGGTATGGGTGGAGTTGAAAGGTGGCGAGGAAAATGGAATATTTACTATCGGATCGTGCTGCAAAAATGTTTAGGAATAAATCGCGCTTACTGACAAAGAAGATGTGGCGTGGTGAATCAATCCCTGGTTATTAATGTAGAAAGTTAGCGTACCGGCGCTCGGCGCACAGTGTAAGCGTGCCAGCCATAACTGTAGGCGATATTACCGCCGGGGAAGGCCATGCCCCGCCATTTATGTCGGATTTTTCCCGCCGACTCGGGGTGGGATTCGCCTTCACCACGCCAACTTATGCTGTGGTTGGAGTGGTTGTTGGAGGATAGTGGTTACTCGAGCAAGTCGCTGGTCCAGTTCAAACATTGGATGCGGGTATCAACTTCGCGATAAGCACGCGCACAACCATCTGCTTGGAGTTGAAGCTTTGCGACGGGTATCGCGCTCACAAAGCGGACTTCACTACCAGAGCAGCGTCGACGCGTAACGGTTCCCCACTCTGCTAGGTTACGCAGCAACACCTGTTTTTTCTGCAGCATATCGCGCTGGCACAGCAGGTCGGCGAGAGATTTTTCTCCATCTTTTACCCTGCAGTTAGTATGGTTGATGTTGCAGATCAGCTTTTCGAGGGTTCCGTAGAGCTCCTCGGTTTCCTTGAGTAACTCCTGTGGATCTTCTGCAGCTTCGTCTCCTTCCTGGCGAAGCGCTACCCGCTCCATCCGTTTTTCCAACTCGCGCAGGCGTTTTTGCACATCTACCCGAAAGATCAGAGCTTCTGCTAGTTTCATATTTCTATCTCTCCTTGTAAAAGGGCGTGAACCTGATCAATTTGATTGGCAAGTACGCTTACCCATCCTGTCTTATGTACTTACTACAAAGGGGGTATTCTCATATATTTCTTGGGTTTCTATATCTTTCAGTCGGTGGATCGCTCCACTATGGGCAGCTATGGCTGCGTACTTAGTTCTGACTTCGGCGTGTGCACCTACAGGCAACACGGACACATGCGGCAAAGACTCTCCTCTTACGGAATAAGCGCGTGCTTGACCAAACTTGTAGTAAAAAACGTATCCGATAGTATATTTAAAGCACATTACTAGGTAGTTATTGACGTAATCTTCACGAATCCGCTGGCGTAGAACCTGGTCTTGCTGTGCTGTTGGAGCATCGAGTAGCTCGGGAAACTTATCCACGCGCAGAATGCGATTCAATCCTGCAAAGGCTACAGGAAAGATAGGAGATGGAATTGTGCTGCTTGGAACCCTGAGCAGAACCGGCTTGAAGGTAAAGCGCAGGTAATCTTCAAGCTCTGCGAATGGACGCTCACCAGAGAATTCTTCATGGTCGAGACCGAGGCGCGTGCTTATACGGCGCAACAGTTGAACATTCTCTCCTGTTTGCAGGAGCTCCGCTATGTCCGCTCGTCCGCGCTCAAGGTGAAGATAACCAAGCTTGCGCGACAAATCGTCGAGACTCCACCCCTTTTGGGCAAGGGCGGCTTCAATCTGGTGACGCCGATGTGCTGGCTCTACCTCTCTAAGTTTAACGTAGCGCATATGCGACCCCCTATGTTTGCAGCAGTCAAGGTGTGCTTTATGTATGAGGTATCTTAATGGCTTAGTGCGACAACTGATGTCGCTTGCGCTGTGCCGACAAAAGATACTTCTCACATCCTCCCAACTGCTATATCCGCAACAGCTGTAACGCCAGCTCCATGGCATCAACGGGCCAGAAGCATTCTGGACGTGGTTGCAAGACCTTTGGGTCACCTTCTTGAGGACGACAGTTGAGAACAGCGTTACGCCAGCGTGCTGGAATTTCATTTACACCGTAAAGCGCGCCCAAAAGCGCGCCGCAGATGGCAGCATTGGTGTCGCTATCCCCTCCCTGCATAACTGTATCAATCAGGGCCATTTCGAAACTTTCCGCATGCAGCAACTGCCATAGGGCGTTCTGCCAGGCAATAACGACCCAGCCCTGCTGAGTTACATAGTCCTCGGGGCGTTTGAAGAATGCTTCTAAGGTGGCTTTGTGCAGCAGCGGATCTATATCACGCTTGCGAACCCACTCACATATCTGGCAGTACAGCTGCTTTCGATTTAGCTGCGGGTGTTTTATTACCTCGGTCAGAGCCATGACGTAAAGGGCGTTGACCTGCTGGCACAATGGGTTCGGATGAGTCAAGGCAGCGTCCTGTCTGGCGAGTTCGGCAACTTCATCGAGCCTTAGGCGCGCGCCAAAAATAGCCAGCGGGCTGACGCGCATCAAGGCACCATTGGCTTGACTGGCTGGGTTTGGCTTGCCACGCAGCGCCGCTGCTATGGTATTGCCGCAGTCGAAGGGCTCGGAGTTGAGCCAGAACCGATATGCCTCAACTACAGCGCCACCGTCATAGTACCCCGATTTTACCAGCATCCGCGCTAACATCAGGGCCATCTCTGAATCATCGGTAGGTTGACCTGCGAGAGTATTCCAGGTCCCGCCATCTGCGAGGTCACGCACCCCAAGGGGATAGGCGCGCCTGATCTGCTCTGGAGTCTGAAACTCCACCAGACTCCCCAAGGCGTCACCGACTAATTGGCCTAACAAACATCCTTGCGCACTTTCCCAGACCTCCTGATAAATATAGATAGGCAGCGTTTCCATAGGGTCGTTTTCCAAAGATAGTGTCTCCAGCATACTTTTATTGTGCATAGCAAAGCCCCTTGAGTGCAGATAAGTACAGTCCAAGATTCACACTTGTCCGAAACCGATTGGGCGGGACAAATACTCCTTTTTGCTGTGCAATTCGTGGAGCAGCAAATCCAGCAAGGCGTCTTGATCTTCGGCGTGCCCCAGAATTGTCGCCTTTTTATGCACTAGGGTAAAATCCCCCGGAGTAAGGCCGTATAATTGGCGCGCCTGCGCTCCGGAGAGGTTGAGGCCAAAAAAGCGTGCAAATGCCAGGGCGAGCTGTTCTTCACTCAGGCTCCTGCAGTGGCACTTGAAGGTGAAACGGCGCAGAGACGCCTCATCTAGGCGCTCCATCAGGTTGGTGGTGCATGCAAAGGGGAGCGGATGATTTTCCATCCAGGTGAGCATCTCGTTTACTTGGCTTACCTCCCAGTTCCGCTGGGCATAACTTCGGTCTCCAAGCAGAGAGTCTGCTTCGTCAAACACCAGAAACGCTTCTTTTTCGATAGCTTCTTCAAAGGCGGCGGCGATACTTTTTTCGGTCTGTCCCACATAGGAATTCAACAGGTCCGAAGCGCGCTTGAACACAACCGGCATCCCCAATTCACGCGCCAAGTGGCGCACAAAGGCTGACTTACCGGTTCCGGGTGGGCCATACAGGCACAATGAGAAGTCGCGGCGCTCTCCTTTGTTTATCTGGCGTACCAATCCATCAAGATCGGTGTCGCAGTGCATCAGATCAAGGTGGAAGGCAGCGTTCTTATTTTCTGGTTTTATCGCCTTACGCCCAGACAGAACCCGCGCCAGTCCTTGGGTGGCAAACTCAAAGTCTTCCATGCGTCCTCCGATCTGGCGCGCTACACGTGCGGCGTTATCCACCACGGCAGGGGCAATATCCAACTCGGCTAGGTGCCTTATTTGATCTTTAGGCAGAGTCATGCTGTTTTTATCCAGCACTCGCTGCCACACGCGCTCACGCACACTTGCCGGGGGGACGCGCATCTCAATGGCGAGGCTCATGCGCCGTACAATGGCGGGGTCAAGCATCTCTACATCGTTGATAATCCACAAGGTGGGCACTGGATTGCTTTCAAACAGGCGATTGGTAAACACCTTGGAGCCCATGCTTGCCCTACCACCAAACATGCGCGCAAAGGCGTTGTTGTCGAACAGATCGACCATTTCATCAAACATAAGCAGGCTCTGGCTCTGATATCGCAGCAGGTTCTGCGCCAGCTGCAGATAGCCGATACGCTCGCGGCGGGTGGGTTCGCCGCCCTCGTCATCCTCCTCACCGGTGGCATAGATGCGTACCCCCAAGTGCTGAGCCAGGGTTTTGCATAGCTCCGTCTTCCCGGTACCTGGAGGCCCCCACAGCAGCACATTAACTCCGACAATCTGTTGCTCCAGCGCGGCACGCAAAAACTCCGCTAGGCGCTGATGCGTGTCCCCCATGTGCTCAAAGTCATCCCAAAGCAAAGTTGCTTGCATGGGCTCTCCCAGAATATAGGTGCGGATATCTCCAGCACCCTCACTAGCTTTCTGCAACGCGGTGCGCACGGTATCCGGGATCTCAAAGTTTTCGTCCAGATCGGAACCGCTGCTAAAGCGCGCGCGCACCACCCCAGTGGCCAAAAGTTTGCTCCCGCAGCGCATAAATTGGCTCACTTCATTCTGGTCCTGCTGCAACATTATAGAACACAGCTGCTGACTCGAGATCCCCTTTCCGGTGATCTCGTTACATAAGCGCTGCAGCTGTTCATAGGTGTAATAGCGCAATATCAGCCCAAACAGGTGCGCCTCTGTTTGGGTCAGGGCAAGTTCGGAACTGAGGAGTTCAAGATTGCGCTGCATCGGGGACGCTTCAGTCTGCGCCAATGGCTCAAGCGCGGAAGCAATAGTGGAGCAAAGCATGTGTTTACCTTCACGTATCCTGGCACGCGGGACTATCTTCTCTTCCAGACTCTCCTGCAGCTCACGGAGTTCTTCGTGAAACTCCTCATCCTCAACACCAAGCTCCAGAGCTGCGATATTGTTCTCTAGAAAATCACATATTTCCCCCAGCGCCTTAGACCCGATACGTGCATCCTGAATAAGGTTGTGCACATACTCCAGCACAACTTTTTGTTCGAAGTTTTCGAGCATAAGTCCTCCTGCCATCCTGCGCCGTCTGGATTGACGTAATTTATGTAGAAGATTCGTAGCCATGCCTCTATATATGCTCCCACTACGCGACATTTAGTGTCGCAATGCGACTGGCTGATTACAGCTGTTGATCCCACTAAACCTGATTTCATGCTATTGTGAAAAAATTCTTTTTCTTCCATGCAAGAGAACCTAAACTCGGAAACCATGTACTAAACAGCAAAGGGAATCTCTACTTTGTTATTGAGACCAAAAGTACTTTATTCACCGACGTTCTGCTGCCAACTGGAAAAGCCGAAATAGAATGTAGCGAGAAATGCTTTACAGCATTGGGGGGAGATGTTGAGTTCGCGTCCACAAACGCATACGGGGAATTTACAGGGAGATTTCTGTTAGTCCAGCAATGAACTACGGCGCAACACGCCGATATTCTAAACTTGTTCAATAAAAATCAGGTTTCGTAATTTGATTAGATCTGGCTGAAATACAAAACTATACGTCCCCTTGAGATGAGCGGTGTTTTCACCTGACCCAAAAAGGTTCCGTCGATGAAGAAGATATTTTTTTCAGAAAGTCGTAACCTTACTTGAAAGGATGGGCTGGATTCAGTTTGAAAAAAAGCTGGAATGGGAACGGCGACTTTGATTGATGCTTGTCTTTGTGTTGCAGGTGAAATGTCACGAAACAGCGGTATGATGGTTGGAAGGGTTGCGGGCCATATTGAAAGGAATTCAAAAACCGGACTTAGAAACGGCGGCACAGCTATAAAAATATAACCTCGAGATTCTAAGGTTGAAATTCATGAGTATATCGAAGCGTCCGATCAGTTTTAGGATTTTACGGGTGACGCTCCAATTCCACAATCGACACACGAAGTAAACTTAGGTCTCTGATTTTACACATAAAAAAAGGGCCCAGTCGCTAGACTAGGCCCTTCGTAAAATGGAGCGGGAAACGAGATTCGAACTCGCGACGTCAACCTTGGCAAGGTTGCACTCTACCACTGAGTTATTCCCGCTCATTTGTATATACTGTGCGTTGATGCGAAGACGTTTTAGCAAATCTATCGGTGCAAGTCAATGGCTTTTTCAAACGTGTGTATTATTTTTTAGCCTTTAACTTCGCGCGTAAATGTTATTTGCTATGCCAATTCAGTCTGGTTCTTGTTGCGCTGGGCAATATCCATCATCTCTGTTTCGGGCTGCAGCAATCAACTCTTGAGCATCCCTTTGAGGGTGGTGATGGTTTTTTCTATTCCTGCCGCCGCCTGGGCTATTGAACCAGCGAGCATATACGCTGGGGTGGAGACGACGTTAAACTCTTTATCTACTACGCAGTCATTTACGCTGCATTCGACATGCTGTGCGCCCATTGCATTTATGGCCGCCGCTGTGTCGGCATCGTTGCCGATGGTCAGTTTCACTTTTTTACCGGCTTTGCCCAGCACTCTGGCAACAAGTGCGGGGGCTATACATATTGCAGCTACCGGCTTACCGGCTTCGACCATGGCGAGAATGAATTTTTCCACATCGGGATTGACGCTGCAATCTGCACCCTTGTCAGCAAAATCGCATAGATTTTTGGCCGCGCCGAAGCCACCTGGAATCACCAGGGCATCAAAATCAGCCACATCAACTTCGGCTATATTTAACACGTTTCCGCGTGCAATCCGCGCTGATTCCACCATTACATTGCGCACTTCTTCCTGCTCTTCTCCGCGCAGATGATCTGTTACCTGCAGCTGATTCATGGATGGAGCAACACACTGTACCTTCATTCCTGCCCGATCTAGGGCAAGCATACTGATAACCGCTTCATGGATTTCGCTGCCATCGTAAACGCCGCAACCGGCCAATAATAGTCCTACCTTTGCCATACCGATTTCCTCCTTTTGCTTTGGTGTGCTCAAACTAGTGGACTGCTCACTGACGGATATGTCCACATAAACGTTTTTAACGCAGTTCGTACTTAGCGCCCCGAATACAACACTGCGATGGCGCGCGGAGTAACATCTCCCACGGCAATGTAGCCGTGATACTCGTTGGAATCGTAATATACCGAGTCTCCGGCACTTAGATGATATGTCTGCTCTGCGTAGCGAAATTCAACTTCGCCCTCTATTAGATATAGGAATTCTTCCCCTTCGTGGCGCACCAGCAGATCATCGCTCCATTCGCGTACCAGAAATTCGATATCGAACGGCTCCATTTTGTGCTGACTTTTGCCATACGCGCGTGAATTATAGGTGTAAGGCTGCACTTCTCTACTATGGAGATTGGTGCGCAGTTGACGCGCGCGTTGCTCTCCAGCGCGAACCACCAAACACTTGTTTTCATCGCGCTCGCTTTCAAAAAAAAAGCTTATATTAACGTCGAATGCCCGTCCGATACGTAAGAGTGTAGCCAGAGGAGGAATCACCTGACTGTTTTCGATCTGGGATAATAGCGGTTTCGACAGCCCGGTTTTTTCCGCTACGGCTTGCAGGGTAAGGCGATGTTCCTGGCGCATGCGCCGAATTTTCATCCCCAACTGCAACTCTTTTATCTCTTCGCGCACTTCTTCTTTGATTTTTGTCATGATAGTTTTTCCGTTTACTTGATTTGCCTTGTTTTGCAAATAGTCAGAAGCTTCACTCTTAGTGCATACATGAGCACGTGTACCAAGTCAAAAAAAGGCTCGATGTTGGTTCGCACGGCCATAATAGGCTGAAGCTGAACAAGACAACATTATACGCAAGTGCAGGCAGATGTGCAAAGCTAGAGGAGGAATAAATAGAAAAGCGTTATGCACTTCACCCTTCGATATGCGACCACATGGGATTACGCTGGAATCCAAGGGACACCCTTTTTTGCACATCTAGAATTGACATGGGGCAAAGTTCGATGTACAAACAAGCTGTTTGCTGTAATGAATTGTCATGGATATCTGAAGAAGGAGCTAGGTAGATGAAAAATATTTTATTGGTGGTTGTCTTGGTTACGTTTGCCCTTGTGACTGTATTTCTTGCCCAGCACGATGGCAACAATTCACCCATTACCAAGGTGAACACTCAGGAGCCCGGCGTCTACACCTATAAAGGTGCAACTAGGGGTGAAGTGGTTTTCAACCACAATACCCACAGTGAGATGATGGGCTGTGCCGACTGCCACGGCGAAACTCCGGGCAAAATCGATGTTTCTACTATGGAAGGTGGCCACGGCCTGTGCGCTTCATGTCATAACGATACTGGCATAGGTGAGTGCAGTGTGTGCCACAGCAAGTAGTCCGCGTCTGTAAGTAGTCAGCACGCACCTGCGTACTGGCGCCACACAGCGAAGGGAGGCAACTACACAAAGTTGGCTCCCTTTCTGCTTTTTTCGCTTTTAATCTCCTCAGAGTGGCCTCGGAGTATTTAAGAATATGCCTGAGCTCAACGGTATTGATACCATCCTGTTTGACTTGGACGGCACCCTGCTGAATGTGGATATGCATCAGTTTATTCCAGCATATCTGGGCGGACTGGCCGACTGTCTGCCTATGAAGGTTGATTCGCCTGGGTTTGTGCGCAATATGCTTAAACGCACTATGGAGCGAATTGAGCAGGGTAGCGATGGTAACCTGACCAATGAGGATTTTTATCTGCAAGCGGCAAAAGAGGATATGGGAATTGAAGCGGAGCACTTTCGCTCTGGGTTGGAGTGCTTCTACGCCGAATCTCTGCCACATCTGGAGCAATACATTCAGCCTCTACCTCTAGCACCTGAAATCATAACCCGCTGCATAGATAAGCAATTGCGCATTATTATTGCCACTAATCCGGTTTTTCCCCTCCCAGTTACCGAGGCGCGCCTAAGGTGGGGTGGAATCGATCATTTTGAGTATCTGCATATTTCGAGCTATGAAAATAGTCGTCACTGCAAGCCAAATCTCGCTTACTTCAGTGAACTGCTGGATAACTTTGAACTTGTCCCCGAGCAGTGCCTGATGGTTGGGAACGATACGGAGCACGACCTGAGTGCGACCCACTTGGGGATTAAAACTTTTCTTGTCGATACTTGGGTGATTGATCGCGGTAGTGACATCACTCCAGACTTTCGGGGTAACCATCTGGATCTGTTTCGGCTTCTGGGCCATATCCCCACGCGCTAGATAGCGCTTGTGCGCCCTCTGTTTTTGCAGAGATTGCGGTGCTTGAATTCAAGCATCTGTTTGACAGAATTGGGGTTTTTAGCTACGCTCAGCCCACCGCAATAAACCCTATTGGTTCACCTATTGGTCCGAATTTTGTCTGTGCACCCCCTCCGGCGCAGACCACCGCATAAAACAGGAGATTTTCATGGCGCGACAGGTTGAAGATCCGGATCTGGCATTTCGTCTGGCTCGGGCTATCGTTTCAGATATAGCCCTGTACAATCAGGACAAGGTCAGCGAAGGGATTAAAAACGACAACATCTTTGAACTCCTCGCCGCCGAATTGCAGGAAGGGCGCGAACATTTTCGTGAACGGGTTTCCAGCACTATCGCCACTCGTGAGCAGCTTTACGACCGCGCCATCGTCGATGTGATGATTAAGCAGGCGGGCAAAATTGAGAGCTCCATCTGGTAGATGTGTGAAACCATAGAGATCATATTTGAAGTGGGTCAAGCGCCGGAGCGACTAGATCGCTTCCTTGCACGTACCCTTCCTGATATTAGTCGCGCCCAACTCAAACGCCTCATCGAGACCGGCCAGATCCATGTCGATGGTGTTGTGGTCAAAGCAGGCTTGCGCTTGCGCGGTGCTGAAAATATCCACATTGTTCTGCCACAGGTGCAAGAGTCTGTGCCTACCCCCGAGGACATCCCCTTAGATATTCTGTACGAAGATTCCGATCTGATTATACTCAACAAACCCGCTGGCATGGTGGTGCATCCCGCTGATGGACACGCCAATGGCACCTTGGTTAATGCCCTGCTGCACTATTATCCAGCCATCAGTGGTATCGGTGGTGCATTACGCTCCGGCATTGTGCACCGGCTGGATAAAGACACCTCTGGCGTCTTGGTAGTGTGCAAAACTGATCTTAGCCATCAGGCCTTGGCGCAACAATTCAAGGAACACAGTGTCGTAAGACAATACATTACCTTGGTGCACGGGCAGGTACAGAACACTTCGGGCACCATTGATAAATCTATCGGACGGCATCCGAATGCGCGCAAAAAAATGAGTACCCATTCCCCTAATGGGCGTCGCGCCGTTACCCATTGGGATGATCTGAGCCGCTATGCAATTGAGCGCCTTTCCTTGCTGCAGATGCGCCTGGAGACAGGGCGCACGCATCAAATCAGGGTGCATCTGGCCGATATGAACCTACCTGTAGTTGGTGACCAGACCTATGGCAACCCTAAGCGCGCCAATAACATTGCCGATCCACATATCAGAGCATTGATACAGCAATTGCACCGCCAGGCACTGCATGCCTGTGTGCTGGGGTTTATTCACCCAAGTACCGGTCAATATGTAGAATTCTCCACCCCCATACCGGCGGATATGGCGCAGATTATCGCTGCGCTAGATGATAAGTACAGCGTAGAAAATCCGGATGATTTCCAGATTATCCCTTAAATTTCTCTCACTAAATACTTCCCCCATAGATCCAGACAGGAAACAGCTATGAAACTGGTTAAACAGGATAAACTTAACTGCCTGCAGGCCAACTGGGCATCTGCACCAAACCTGGTTGCAGGGGTAACTACCCGCAACGGTGGTGTCAGCCGGGCTCCCTTCAATTCACTCAATCTCGGATTCAACACCGAAGACCCACGCCATAACGTTGAAGGCAACCTTGCCACCTTTACCCATGCATTCGGCATCGTGCAACGTCAACTGTTGATGGTGAAACAGGTACACGGGTGCGATATCGTGGTGGTGGATCATAAAAATTACGATGTCAGCCACTTTCAAGACGTTGAAGCGGACGCCATCGTCACCAATCAGCCCGACCTAATGCTTGGGATCACCGTCGCAGACTGCTACCCGATACTGATATTCGACCCGCAACAGCGCGTGGCAGCCGTTGTACATACCGGTTGGCGTGGCGCCGCTCAAGGCATTGTCGGTGCCACCATCGCCTCCATGCAGCGTGAATTCAGCTGTGACCCCGCAGAACTGCAGGTCACCGTTGGCCCCGGTATCAGTAAAGAGTTTTACGTAGTGGGTAAGGAAGTGCGCGATGCCTTTCGTAGCCCGGAAAGCACCGGCCATTGGAAAGAGATTTCCACTGAGGTTGAACTCGGGCAATGGCAGGTTGATTTACGCCAAAGCTGTGTAATGCAGTTGCAAGAGGCGGGAGTCAAGAACTCAAACTGCGATATAAGCGAATTGTGCACCTACAAAAATCGCGACATGCTGTTTTCGTATCGACGTGACAAGGGGCAAACTGGCCGCCAAATGGCATACATAATGTTCAGCTAGTTTTTTAAATAGAGGGGCAGTATCCAATCAGAGGTAATTTGTCTCCACGAATTGGAGTCGCAGCGGATTCTCACATTCCAATAAAGCCTAAAACTTTTCCGACATTTTAGAATTGCTAGACAACGATGAAGAAAATGCCCTTAATTCAATGGTGTGTTGGCTTGGCCATCTTCGGGCTTGGTATAGGAACTGGCCTGCTCGCTCAAACAAACATCAGCTCGCCCCAAATAGTAGAACAGCAGCGCGCTGATCTAATCGGTGCCCCAGGCATGGAGGTGATCGTCTCAACCGCAGAGTACAAAAAAGGCGAAGCAATCGACCTTCACATTCACCACGGTATTGAAGCCGCGTATGTGATTCAGGGCGCTTCCGTGCAATCTCCGGGCAAAGATCCTATTGCGCTTCCGACGGGTGCCTCTGTGCTGCACCTGCGCGATGTTACACACGGAGGATTCAAGGTAGTCGGAGCCGTGCCGTTGAAACTCTTCACGGTCCATATCGTTGACAAGGGCAAACCCCTCTACGACTACGTTCGTTGACTATTTCTGGGCGTTCATCAATCGAAATGCGCCCTTTGATCTGACCACGACGATTTGGGACGCCATAACGCTTTTTACGTTGTTTCTGACAGCGCAGGTATTGATAGAGATCACCGTCATCTCGCTTGACACGCAGAATGTATTGATAGATCCACTCCGGACTGACGTGGAGGCTTTCTCCTTGCCGCAGCCAGTAACTGATCTGTTCTGGGCTCTAATACTCGCGGAGTAACTGCTCAATGCGTTCCTAGCTCTGACGAGTAATGCGGTGAGCCACTTTGCTTTGGCGACGGCTTACTGCAAGATTATCAGACTGCTTTGGGCGATGCTGATCGATATACGTTTCTGCGTGTTCTCGAAAAAAGTAATCGTGCGCTACAATTGAGTTTGCCATGCCTATTGTTTGATGGATAATCACTATCATCTTTTGATTGAAACTCCCGAGGGGAACCTTTCTGCTGGAATGCGGCAACTGAACGGTGTTTATACTCAAACAGTTAATCGCACTTATTCTAAAGTGGGACACGTTTTTCAGGGGCGTTTCAAATCGTTTGTAGTTGAAAAAGAATCCTACCTTCTTGAGTTGTGTCGTTATCTCGTTTTAAATCCGGTTAGGGCTGGAAGTTGCTCCAAACCCGAAGAGTGGTTGTGGAGCAGTTATGCTGCAACGGCTTCAGGAAAAAACGTTCCAGCTTGGTTGACTGTGGATTGGGTTTTATTCCAATTTTCAAAAAGAAGGACGGAAGCTCAAAAAAGCTATCGTGACTTTGTTTTTGATGGCCTAGAGGTAAAAGACTCACCATTAAAGAAGGCGGCTGGCCAATTAATCCTTGGTGGTCAGAATTTCATCGACAGTCTGAAACTTAAAATTATGGACAAATCGGAGATCAAGGAGTTTTCTCGGCAACAGCGACTGGTTGGTAGGCCAAGCCTTAACGAGTTATTTCAGGGGGAAAAGGATAAAGTGTCACGCAACCAAACAATCAAGCTCGCTCACTTAGATTATGGTTACTCGTTAAAAGAGATTGGTGATCATGTTGGACGGCACTATTCAACAATTAGTCGGATTGTTTCAAGCTAAAATGTCGCGATACAAGACCTGACCCCTTTTCTTCTTTAAATAAGTATGTGGAAAGTCTCTACTAAAAAAATGCCTAACGAATTTAATCAGTCGAACGAAAATACGTCTGTGCAAAACCTAAAAAGACGGTGGGCCGCGCAAGTTCTCATCGACGCCGGCGAGCGTGAGATATTATGCTTTAAAACTCAATTACGGAGATAATTCAGTAATATGCGACCACCAAACTACATTTTGAAAAACAAAGCGAAAATAGCCAGCCTAATTCCTGCCAATCAGGCAATTCCATATAAAGAAGAGAATTGGGTTAGTTATTTTCCTAACGATACTGATTTTAAGGAGATTTCCACAAATTATCCTACTCAGATTTCAAGACAGAATATTTTTGACATAAAAACGAGTCTTGGAACAAACCCTTCATCAAAGCAGTTGCGAATGTTTTTCTTGGCTGTGATGCTGTGGGGGTTTGGAAAAACTGGTTATGGCGCTTACCGAACTCATAAAATGATCTGTGACCCCTCGTTCCTTGACACAATCAAGAATTCCTTTGATGAGATTCAGCGTGGAAACATCATAAATGCATATAACTGCTTCTCTCTGGACAAATGTGGTTCAGCATTCTTTACGAAGTATTTTTATTTTTCCGGTCAAGGTAGCGCCTTTAGCCCTAAACCGTTAATTTTAGATGCTGTTGTTGCGCGTAGCCTTGAGGATGTCTGCGATGGCGGCATTAGCAGATACGCAAAAGTGAGCAGGTATACGGAAAATATTAAGGCGAAAGCATATGATTCGGATTCTGCTGGGGAGATTAGTTCTGTGGGGGAATCGCCAAATGGCTACATGAATTATATCCACGATATGGAAGATTGGGCAAGCTCCTTGGAGGTAACACCTGACCAAATTGAGCTGTTCTTATTCTCATGAGTAAGTGTGTAATGAGTCCAACACAACCGACGCGAAAATCACATGGCCGATTATCGGCGTTATGGATTAGAGCGTAGCCGTGAAGGATTATTAGTTATTATCCGTGTAGCGGTACCAGTTCCCTGGGTTCGTTGGAACGACCGCGATGTGATGAAAGCAGACTATTCTCGCGCATAAGGCGCAGCATCCGCAGGACCACTTCACGTTTACGGTCGGCACTCCACCGCTACCCTTCGGTCAGCGGCCCTGACATGGCTCTGTTCGTATGTTTTGCCTCAGCTGGAAATGGAGAACTGACCCTGTTGAGCTAGCGAGTTAAAAGTCCCCTCGGATGTTGGCACCAGATGGAGTGCGGGGCAGCGTTTATCCTCCAGCCGTTTTTGTTTGCGTGCCTCTCTGGCAGCTTCAAGCTTTTGATCGCGTTGTTTAAAAATCTGCTTGTCTCGCCCCTCCAGTTTATCTTTGGGAGCGACGTAGCCAATTGAGCTGTGGAGCCGCTCGTTGTTGTAGTAGAGGATATAATCAGCTATCTGGGCCCTGGATTCTTCAAGTGAGAGGGCCACCTTGGTCGGTCTTGATGGTTCTATGGTAACGCTCCAGCTTGCCATTGCTCTGCGGATAAAAGGGTGACGTGCGGACGTGGGTCATACCGGCCATCCGGATAAACGCTTTGAAGTCCTTGGCAATGAACTGGGGGCCGTTGTCGGAAATAATCCTGGGAGTCGCCTCTGGGAATTTCTCTCGGGCACGTTGCAGAATGATTTCCACATCCTTTTCGGTCATTGTTTCGCGCAGCTCCCAGTGGATGATGTAACGACTGCAGCCGTCCAGCAGGCTGCACAGGTAGTAGAAGGTGCCGCACAGGTTGACGTAAGAGACGTCAATATGCCAGTGCTCGTGGGGTCTCAGTGGCTGCACAAAGCCCGTTCCCTTCTTGGATGTCTTGCCATTCCAGCGCCGTAACAGCTCGGCGGCACTTAAGACACGATAAACGCTGCTAGGGCTGACAGCAACAACATCTTGATCAAGCATCATGTAGGTAAGGCGGCGATAGCCTTCCAGTGGATGCTTAAGATAGAACTTGATAATGGCCTGTTTCTCCTGGTCGTCCAGCCAGAAGTCGCTGGGAATTAAGGCATTATGCTCATTGGCTTTGCCGTAGCGGTTCTGCCAGTTGTAATACTTGCTGGGGGAAATCCCTAGTCAGGTGATAAAGCGCGCCACTGCGATACCGGTGCGCCTAACCCAGCGCTTGACGAAATCAATCACGGTATCGCGAATATCGTGGGGAACCCAAGACGCTTTCAGAGAACCCCAAGGTCTTTTTTTAACTGAACGTGCTCCTCCATCAACTCAGAGAGCACTTCGTTTTTGGTCTGTAACTTGGCTTCGAGTTTCTCGATGTGAGTCTGTTCTGCCTTTTTCTGACGGGAGTTGTCCTTCTCAAAGGCGCTCGCACCGTTTTCGAAAAACTCTTTCTGCCACCGATAGAA
>JAQUDG010000058.1 GCA_028685815.1 Desulfuromonas sp. | reverse complement strand
GTATAGAACTTCATGGCGAAGCCGCGAATATCCCGCTCCGCATCGGCAGCGCCGCGCTCACCTGCAACAGTGGAAAAGCGGATGAAAAGCTCGGTCTGCTTGCCCACCTCGGAAAACATTTTGGCGCGGGTGTAACGGCTGATGTCGTGGGTGACGGTGAAGGTGCCGTAAGCGCCGGAGCCCTTAGCGTGCATGCGGCGCTCGGGGATCACTTCGCGGTCGAAGTGGGCAAGTTTTTCTAGAAACCAGATATCTTGGAGCAAGGCAGGCCCGCGCGGTCCGGCGGTCATGATGTTTTGGTTATCGACGACGGGCGCTCCGCCATTGGTGGTCAGTTTCTTTTTCGACATTTTCTCTCCTTGAGATGTTCTGTTGCTTACATAATGGGCACAGCTAGTGTGATCCTCGAATGCGGAGAAGATCGCAGCGTCCCGCTGTTTAGAATTCTTACTTGTTAAGAATAATACCTAAGTAGTGGCAGATGTCAAGAGATCAGGTGAAAAGTTCTGACCTTTTTTGTTGCCTTTGGCAGGTACTTTAAGCCTGTATAGCTTAAGTTTTGGGGACCTCACTGCATACCAGTAACTGCACGACTGATCCGTAACGCAGGTGGAAGCAGTGCCGGCAACAATTCCGCAGCAGATACATTTGGTACCGCTACACGGTTTTATTCTGAACTTTGGTTATTATCGCCTTCTGGCTTGATTTCGTGATTAAGCACAATCAAGACGCCCAGAGGGTATTTGCTACCTTCCTTCATAATTGAAACATTTCAGTTGGTTACTTCAGGGTGATTTATGAGCGGATATCTACTCCTTTTAACTTCTGCGTTTTTAGCTGCGACCATATTACCGTTCTCTTCCGAGGTGATTCTTTTTGCGCTGTTACGCAATGGGGGTGACCCCTTCTGGCTGGTAATAGCGGCGACCGTTGGCAATACAGCGGGTGCGGTCGTCAACTGGTTGCTGGGGATTTATCTGCTGCATTTTCGTGAGCGCCGGTGGTTTTATTTCAGCCAACAGCAGATCGAAAAAGCCCAACGCTGGTTTCAGCGTTACGGTTTCTGGACCTTGCTGCTGGCTTGGATGCCGATCGGTGGGGACGTCTTGACCCTAGTTGCCGGGATTATGCGCACTCCGCTCTGGCTATTTCTGCTGTTGGTTGGGACAGGCAAGGGGCTTCGTTATGTATCCGTTGTCTATCTGTCCGGTTGGTGGTCTTAAATGGCTGACGGCGGGGGCACCCCCCTTTCCGCTGCGCTCACTTCCCCCCTATTTTATAGGGGGGATTGAGGGGGGTTGGTTGTTTACGTCATTGCGATGCAATACCGTCATTGCGGGCTTGACCCGCAATCTAGTTCAAACACCGGAGCCTCTCTTTTGAGGGGATCCTGAATCGAGTTCAGGATGACGGTGGGGTGCGAGGCTGACGGGAACTACGTGAGGCATGGTGCGGATGAAGCCCTTGAGGAGCAGTTAAACAATATTCGACCTTAAACTCCGGGGCAGAAATGAGGTACAGGGCATAACAAGCGGTGAGGCAGTACTGGTACTTTGGTGCTGCTCTGGAGTAACATCCCTGTTAAAGTGACAATAAAGAGTAAATGTCGCTTGAAGATACCTGTTTTGAAGTTAAAATCACTAGTGTACAAGAGATGAGCCCCGTCGTCGACTCCTACTAAGTCCACTGATACGAATATATTGTTCACGCTAGGAAGAACACCAAAATGCCTTGATCGGCATAATTGGATTTGAATGATTCAGAGAAAGGGACCAACCATGCTGCAATTACAAAATGTTACCTTTAAAGTGCCGGATTCCGATGTAAAAACCAAACTTCCTTTACAGAAAACGATTGTGAATGACGTGAGTTTCACCTTTGAACGGGGTGGATTTTATGCCATCACCGGCCCAAACGGATCTGGCAAAACATCCCTTGCCAAGCTGATCATGGGGATCAATGAGCTAAGTTCTGGGAAAATTGTTTTTGACGGACAGGACATCAGCCCTCTTTCCATCCACGAACGATCCAACGCGGGTATTGTATATGGCTTTCAGCACCCAGCGCGGTTCAAAGGAACCACCTTCCGCGATCTTTTATCCATTGCTGCAGGGACCGATGATGAAGAGACGCTGGCCCGGATAATTGCACGGGTGGGCGTGTGCTCGATGAGTTTTCTCGACAAACCTGTGGATAGCAAATTGTCCGGCGGAGAGATTAAGAAAATCGAGCTGGCAACCGTGATTGCCAGAAACCCCAAGGTCGCCATCTATGATGAACCAGACACCGGCATCGACCTTTGGACCATCGGTCCCATGGTGGAGTTGCTCAAACGCGAGCAAAAAGAACATAACACCACCACCATTGTGGTTAGTCATAACAAGGCATTCTTGGAAGCGGCGGATACCCTTCTGCTGGTCCGAAAAGGACGAATCGCCTACTCCGGAGATTTAAAGGGCGCCATGCCTATGCTGGAGGATTTAAGCGTGTGTACCTTCAATGAACCATGCCAAGGAGAAAATGATGCTAGATGCTACCGATAAACTAGTCTTGAAAGAGGTTGCGGGTCTGGAGGATATTCCCAAGGGTGCCTACAATATCCGGAAAAACGGGAAGCTTCTGGGGCGCGAGGTCTCCGCGAATATCAATATCGAAAGCAACGAAAAAGGCGATGGAATTATTATCGATATCAAGCCGGGCACAAAGAATGAATCTGTGCATATTCCGGTCATTCTCTCCCAGGCTGGGCTGCATGACGTTGTGTATAATACGTTCATCGTCGGAGAAAATGCGGATGTAACCATTATTGCTGGATGCGGGATTCACTGCGGCGGCAAAGAATCTGAAGGTCATTCCGGGATTCACGAATTTAAAATAAAGGCGGGCGCAAAGGTAAAGTATGTGGAAAAACATATTGCCCTTGGCAAGGGCACGGGCCGGCGTATTTTAAACCCCACCACCAAAGTATTTATGGAAAAAAACTCCCAGATCGAGATGGAACTAACCCAGCTAGGTGGGGTGGATGAAGCCAGACGTGTAAATGATGCGGTCGTCGGCGAAGGAGCGACTTTGATCATTACCGAACGGGTCATGACTGATGGCGACCAAATCGCGGACTCGAAAAACGAGATCGAACTGGCCGGCACCGGCAGCAAGGCGAATATTGTTGCCCGCTCCGTGATAAAGGGCAATTCATCCCAGGATTTTTTCGTGAACCTCACGGCAAAAGCCAAATGCTACGGGCACATTGAGTGCGACGCCATCATTATGGACAACGGTATCAACCAAACTGTTCCGGCCTTAAGAGCCCTGCACCCAGATGCGGAACTGACCCACGAAGCCTCCATCGGCAAGATCGCCAATGACCAGTTGATGAAACTCATGAGCCTGGGGCTTGATTATGATGCCGCGGTTAACCGGATAATCCAGGGATTTTTAAGATAGTCCGCCTGAAGCAAGTATTGCTAAAAGGCACATACTTATGCCGCTAGGGCGCAGAAAAGAAGTTGCGTGAATTCGAGTTCAAGTGTGCTCGAATTCACGCAACGATGGTGGAAAAGAAGATGGAAGGAAACTCAGTTCTCGGTTACGGCAACTGAGCACCTACATCGGATACGGCTCCGAACAGTTTGATTGCATCATCAAACGGATATTTGTTGGCATACATAGAAACAGTAGAAGAAATTGTCCCCTGTTTATTCAGCTCCAATGCTGCGCGGAACTGATTCATGGGTGAATTTTCATCATAGTCAACCGTTTCCTTGTAGGTTGCGCTCAAGAATCCACCGGCATATGCCTTATTGACCGCTCCAGCAAGTACCGAGAGGTCTTTCGGAGCGGTATTGCCATCGCTACTTTCGATTTCTAGATCCTCAAAATCTTCAACCCATACCCGCATGAACAGGCCCCCGCCAGGAAGCGTCAAGTCAGCCTGTTTGTTGAGTAAAAACACATTATAGTCCATCGACAATTTGCGGTCCTTGTCGTCGCGGGTGGCGTCAACACCAGCAAAAGAAGAGAAGCCGATGATGTTATGATGAATATTATAATCCATCATGGTCATGGCCCGAACGCCATATCCCATATCGCCCATCTCACTCGTTCTGCTCCAAGTGAATAACACTGTATTATGGGCAAACTCCAACTGTGCCCGCTTACTGCGATTACCGCCCCAAAGTTCCATCGCTGACATTACATTGGCGACGAAAACATTGTTGAGAACTTTGACGTTCCCACCGACCTGAAAACGTACCGCGCAGTTATTGCCGTTCAGGAAGAGGCAATTTTGAATCAGCAGATTGCCGTCAAATCCCCCGGCCCCAGGTCCGGCAATTAAGGGCATTTTGGCGTTGGGGCGCATCCCTTGTTTAGCAACTTGAGGAGGATGGATCAGCAGTCCCTCTTCAACCCCTTCTACAATACCTTTCTGCAGATGGTAGTTGTTGGATTCCCCTTTATCAAAAAGAAATCCATCAATTACGATCTCTCCAAGCTTAACATCGATCCGCAGAAGCGGATGGTCGCACCCAGTACCATTGGAGTTGTTGTCCGGCTGAATCCGCGTCTGATATTGCAAAACATTACGTTGGGTAAAGTCTGGCGAGAACCCACCCAGCAGCGTGACGGGCTTCTTCATGATGATATTTCCAGATTTCATCGTCCCGAAATAGTTGCCCTGCGCCACTTTGACGGTGTCGCCGGGGGCTGCTTGGTCGAGCGCTTTTTGAATATTCTTGAAAGCAGTTGCCGGTGAATCCCCGGCATTTTTATTTTTACCTGCTTCTTGAGAAACATACCACTCCGCCGCAAAGCCCTGGAGGGCGAAGGTTAGGAGCAATCCGGTTACCAAAAGTCCCAATTTTACGTGTCTCATAAATCTACCCCACAGTTGTTTTTCATGCGCTCACCTTTCATTTTTGGTTGTTTAATAAAAAACTGAAGTAGTTCTTGGATTACAGTCATGATGTATGTTCGCCAGAAATCATTCCCGGCTACATATAAAGCCATCCAATACCGCTTCAGTACTTCAACGTGGCTCCCCCCACACTTGTAGTATGCACAAAGCTTTACGAGAGAGCGGCTGAAACCGCAAAACCACATGTTTCCGCTTGGGCCAGAGCAAGATGGAAGCCATTAGTAAATATTTAGCAAACGCTCAGCCATTGATTAATCCTTCAGTATGGGAGAATAAAACATTAGTTAAAAACATACAACAACATGCTGCCGACTAGCCGCAAAGGTAGGTGATAACCTAGATTTGCAATTTCTATAGATGGTGCATTCAAGGCAGCGAAGGAAGCCTTCCCCCTCTTCGGTTGCGCATAACCGTGATTACGAAATCCCCCTACAAAATTATCAGATTTCATAAAAACACTCCAATCTCATCCATATTAAGGATGCTCAGAACGCCGACTATTCTCAGCTCTTATCTGCGGCGTCCGCTAGGGTTTTGTGTTCGCGATAGTTTTAGAATGACAATATGAAAATTTAAGATTTATGATATCCTTAATTTCCATAGAGATGACTAATTTGCAAAAAAACATCAATTCCTAGACTGCTATTCAAGGGAAATTCTTGAGGGCGGTTTAGTATTTTTACTTGCAGAGGCCGCCATCTTGGGAGATTAGGTATTCACTTTATGAAAAAAAACACGCCGGCACCTTCTAGCTCCAACAATAAGAAAAAAACCACCCCGCCTCCAGCGCACGCGGAAAACCTGCGCTTTCCCATCGTAGGTATCGGTGCCTCCGCCGGAGGGTTGGAAGCACTGGAGCAATTTTTGCGACACGTGCCGCAATCCAGCGGGTTGGCTTTTGTCGTAATCCAGCATCTCGACCCGACCCATAAAGCCATGTTGAGCGAACTGCTTCAACGCGTCACCGTAATGAAGGTCACCCAAGCCAAAGACCGGATGCAGGTCAAACCAAACTGTATCTATATAATCCCACCCAATAAGGATATGTCCATTTTACATGGAGTCCTGCATCTGTTTACCCCGACGGCACCCCGCGGCCTGCGCTTGCCCGCATTCAACCCAAGGGCAGATTTACCTTGCAGATCTTTGCCACCCAGAACGTCATCATCGATCCACCCTTCACCAAACTGGATATCCTTATCTGCCGCAACCTTTTAATCTATCTAGCGCCAGAACTACAAAAGAAGTTGCTGTCACTCTTTCACTACAGTTTAAGTCCCGGCGGCGTTTTGTTTCTGAGGAGCTCGGAGTCCGTCAGCGCCTTCCAAAAGGCGCTGACGGCAAAAAGAGACGGTCTCCGTTAAAGGGATCAGTATCGGTGAGGCAGGCGTTACCCGGACCGTCAATCTCACTGTCCAGACGACTGAAGAACCAGAGGCGCTGCGGGGCATGGTAATGATCATCTTTCGTGATGTAGAAGCCCCCAAAGAAACACTAGTGCCTGGGTCCTCCCTTACCTCGGCTTCCGACAACATCAGGGTGCTCGAATTGAAGCAGAAGTTCCGACAAGCCCGCGAAGGATTGAGCGGGCCGTCACCATTCGGGTGATGGCCACAAATCTGGGACGCAGGAAGGGGTGGCATGGATAGGCGCGATCGAAGTCTGCTCAAACATGACATCCGCCGCCCATTGAATTAATTTTTCATTCACGCCAACCGCCAAGTATAATAAAGCTCAGATAAAGAGTGCGGCCGTAGCTGATGACTTTTACACCCATCGGCCCTCTGCCTTTCAAGTTTTTTACTATTATCGCTGTTATCTGTTAAAATTAACCAGTTAAGGCGGCAGATAGATTGCGATAGAGCACACATGCCCATTACAATGCACTCCACCTTTGTTTAGCGATGGTCAGATTCAAACAAATGTCGTGCAAAAAAAGCATGTGGAAACATCCTAACCCAAAAAAAACGGGAGAAAAGAAAATGAACAAGAAAAGTTTGATGTTGTTAAATGCGGGTGTAAGCACATTTTTGGTGGTTATTCTTGCTGGATGTGCCGCCAAGGTACCTGCCCCGGAAAAACAGGTAGCCCTGGCTAACCAGTCGATTACCCAGGCGGAAAATGCCGGGGCAGCGGAGTTTGCGCCGGCTGAGCTTAGAGCGGCACGCGAAAAGCTGAGCCAGGCCAAACTTGCCATGGATAAGAAAGAGAACCTCAAGGCTCAGCAACTCGCAGATGAGGCTATGGTCGATGCCAACTTGGCAGAAGCAAAGGTACGTTCTGTAAAGGCACAAAAAGTGGTAACGGAGCTGAAGGACAGCATTCGTGTTTTACGCGAAGAGATGAACCGCAACACCAGTCGCTAATCAATTCAATTAATTATTTATACAGGAGATCACCATGAAAAACATTTCATCACCCTTGATGTTTCTGCTCGGGGTGTCAACTTTTGGCATACTCATGTTTGGTTGCGCCCCGGCGATTCAAGAAAATGCCTTTTTGGAACAGTCCAGAGCAGCGTTTGCTGAGGCCCAAGCCGACCCCAAAGTGCAGAAGAATGCCCCAGTAGAATTGCAGCAAGCGAAAACGA
The DNA here is from genome assembly GCA_028685815.1 of Desulfuromonas sp. Lineage (GTDB taxonomy): Bacteria > Desulfobacterota > Desulfuromonadia > Desulfuromonadales > Desulfuromonadaceae > JAIVHC01. The sequence goes on along the minus strand of JAQUDG010000058.1, from coordinate 9,041 downwards.
ATCTCGATCAAGCAGATAGATTGCTCAAGGAGGGCGCCGAGGCCCAGCAAGTTGAGCACTTTGCCTATCTGGCCAAGCAGCAAACTGCCATCGCTCAGGAAATCGCCAATGTGAAGTTGGCAGAGCAAGCGCTGGATGCGGCCAGCGAGGAACGCAACAAGATCCTTTTAATTGCCCGAACCCAAGAAGCGGCTAAGGCAACAAAATTGGCCGAAGCACAAAAAATGGAAGCAGAGCGCTCAGCTGAGGAGGCCAACGCCGCTCGCCTGAAAGCTGAAGATGCTCGCCTGAAAGCTGAAGCGATGAGCGCTGAAGCACGAAAGGCAAAATTAGAGGTTCTGGCGGCTGCAGAACAGGCCAAACTTGAAGCGCTGGCGGCTGCAGAACAGGCGAGACTGCTTGAAGCGCAGATTTCTGAGCTGCAGGCCAAAAAATCGAAACGCGGTCTGGTTATTACCCTGGGCGACGTTCTATTCGACACCAACAAGAGTGAACTCCGTTCGGGCGCACAGTACACCATCGACAAGCTCGCTGCGTTCCTGAGTGAATACCCGGAGCGCAAGGTAATGATAGAAGGTTTTACCGACAATACCGGTGCTGTAGAATACAACCAACAGCTCTCCGAACGCCGCGCTGGTGCAGTACAAGAGGTCCTTGAGGCCAAAGGGATTGACTCCAGTCGCATCCTGACTCGCGGATACGGTGTCGAGTTTCCTGTTGCAAATAACGATACCGCCGAAGGTCGCCAGCGCAACCGCAGGGTTGAGGTTATTATTGCTGATGACGATGGCCGTATCCAGGAACGAAAATAAAGAACCTGAAAAGGTTGTAATTGGCGCAAAACCAACGCGACGAGAACAAGCATAACTCTGCCAGTGAATAGTAGGTTTACGCTGCTCTTCACTGGCAGCAGGTCAAAAAGATCCTTAGGGAGGATAGTCTTCGTCCCAAGGAAGCTCTCCCCAGAACACCCTCCTGCACCCATCAAAAACACAACTCCCCAAAATAAAACAAGGTTAACGTTTCGACGTATTTTATAATTGATTTGAGGATGCGTAATCGTATTTACGTGATACGCTCTAATGAGTAGCTAAATCTCGACAAAGACAGTTCCTAAATTACTGCGCAAAATGGCCATTACCACCAAGGGCAAAGCCACTGCTTTTGCTGAGGTAGATGTATTGCGAAATTGATTGATTGTGATTCAACCGGAGGGCACATGGCGGTAAAACGATCTGGAAAGTCGGCAGGGAAAATTCTTGAGCTACGCCGTCAGGCCGAAGAACAGGTGCGTTTGGACAAGGGTGAGTTGCAAACGCCACCGACCGAGGGTGAGGCGCAGCGTCTCATTCATGAGCTCCAATTCCACCAGATCGAATTGCAAATGCAGAATGCTCAATTGCTCCAAGCACGCGACGAATTGGAAAGCGCGAATGCTGATCTAGAGGCGTTCAACTACACCGTCGCCCACGATCTGCGCCAGTACCTGACTACCATCAGCGGTTATTGTCAGGTCATTCGCGAGTTGCGCAACGATGACCATGCGGAGCACTTCCATGAATACCTAGAAGAGATTTATACCGCGACCCTGGGCATGAATGACCTCATCGACTCCCTGCTTGAATTTTCTAGAGTCGATAAACACGTGTTGCGCCGGCAGCCCGTTGATTTGAGTGCCATCGCCGAAGACATCGTAGCGTGTTTAACCCTGACGCGCCCCGAGCGTTGCACTGCTTTTCACATCGCCCCCGGAATCATGGTCGAGGGCGATCCCGATCTGTTGCGAATGGTTCTGCTCAATCTGCTGGCTAACGCCTGGAAGTTTTTCGGTGCAGGTAAAGATGCGATCGTAGAATTCGGCTCTATCGTACAGGATAGGGAACAGGTTTATTTCGTCCGCGATAACGGCCAAGGCTTTGACATGGCGCATGCCGATATTCTATTTCTTCCATTCAAGCGTCTGCCCGGAACCAACGTTGAAGGACACGGCATTGGCCTTGCCACGGTGGATCGGATTATTTCACGCCTAGGGGGCAGGATCTGGGCTGAGAGTTGTCCAAGCAAAGGAGCAACTTTCTTTTTCACCTGCGCTTAAAGTATAATCGGCGGGGTGCATTATCAAAATGGCATGGACGCGCATCGGAGTCGACTTCAACTTCAACCTTGGGATGTAGCGTCCGTATTTGGGAGCTACGATCGGCTATTTGTATGGTGAAACCGTGAATGAGTCCTTCCTCGCCGGTCCGGAAGCTGGATTAAAGATTTTCATTAACGATGCAACCTTTATTGTCGCCGGAGTCGGTTATGATTTCGTCTTCGAGAATGCTGGCGATGCCAATGACGCGTTTGATGACGGGCGTTTTGTCTACAATCTCGGTATTGGTTTTAGATGGTAGCAGGTACTTAAAAATGCTCGGGGCTCCGCGTGGGTCTCGAGTGTGCTAACAAAAAGCCCCCGGCACAGCTGGGGGCTTTTTGCGTGAACCACTTTAAGTGGTAAATCCTGAGTTTAGACCGCTCAACGTATGCCGTTTGGCCAACAAAAAAACTCCACAGGCGGATGGATTTGACTGTGGAGTTAAGTAAGTGCTTTTGGGCTAGGCCCTTCAGTCCCGATTATTCAGGCTTTGTCAGCAATCTCTTCCTTGCTGCCTGCGACCCCTTTGACGATACCAAGCAGCATCATGGTTGCAGGTACCAGTTGCGCTACTACTACCAGGGCGCAGAAACCGAGGAAAGCCCAGACTAAGATGCCGCTGTGATCGGTGCGCCCGGCAGTTGCTGCCAGTGCGGGCATGGCGGCGCTGAAGGTAATCAAGGTGGCCAGTACGATTTTAGTGAGTGTTTTCATGATGTTTCTCCTAATGCTTGGGTTTATTTTTTATGGATAAAGTTTTTATTTGGTGTGTGCTTAGTGCTCGGTTACTTCCTTGTCGCTTTTAAGCCCTTTGCCAATCCCGACTAAAAGGAGCGTGGCGGGTGCGAACTGGCAGGTTACTATCAGGCCGCAGAGTCCTAAGAAGGCCCAGGTCAGGAGGCCTGAGTGTGCTGCCTGTGCGGTGGCGGCGTATACTGGGGAAGCGGCGAGGATAGCTACTGTAGTTGTGATGATAGTCTTTTTCATGGTGTCCTCCTGGTTTATGGTGCTGCCCTTAGGTGCGACGTTTTTGGTGTTGGTCTTCTTTCTCTTCGATCTTTCTTGCCTTTCTAACATTGCTACTTCTGTGCCAAGTTTGAAAATAAACTTGAGGGCTAAACCCATCTCTCATGTAACATCTTGATAATATTCATTTTACTCTGACTTTATTTGAGCATAATATCATTTATATTTAAATTTATGGCCTATACTGCTGGATAAAACAGGACAGGTTATATATTGGGAATATACACTTAGACACTGTTGTTCTAGAGATTATGCCAAAACAATCTTGCATATAAATACCTGATATACATAGAATTTACTTGAATCTAGCGGTATGTATAAACCCGGCATATGCCAAAGATATATTTATTATGGGGTGTATAAAAAAAATATCTGCACAATTTTGCGGACATGCTTACCAAGCCCAATGCTTCTTCACTGTTTGCTGCCACGCTTCTGACAAGAAGTAACCTTGCCCCTATTTTTCTTAGGAATTTCTACTCCTTCTCGAGCTCTTCAAGCTTTGCGCGTAACTCAGAGTTTTATTGGTGTAAACCTTCAGCGATTCCCATAAATGAGCCCAATTTAAACTGGTGACAATATCTTCTCCGGTGGTGGCACTACTTCAACCAACCCATTTCCAAACCATCTTCCAGCGGGAGAAGGGGCGCGTGGTTCTCACAGAGCGCGTAGGCGACAATTCACTAATTGCCCAGACTTCCACCGTGCCGAACATCCCCACCAGATAGGCAAAAAAGTAAAAAGCATGCGCATAAATAGTTTCTACCCAATCACCTCGACCATGCTGCCACCGATGCAGAAGTGGATCCACTGGCTGAGTACCGGTTTGCCGGTCGCTGCTGCCACGGTGCGGCTATAGAGTTGCAGCTGACCGCTGTATTTTAGCGCCTGCTCCGCCCACTCGGTTTCTTTGCCGGGATAGGTCTTGTGGTCAATCAGAATCCAGCCGTGCGGCGTGTCCACTAGCAGATCTACCCAACCAGTAAAGCGCTGACCTTCCTCGGTAATGCCCTGTACCGGCCATTCCGGGTGAAAACTTGTGGCGCCGAAAGAGCTGATTAAATTTGCTTTCAAAGCTTCGGCGCGCGCGAGAATTTCCCCCGCTTCAACATGGCTAGCGACGTGATTGTGCTCAAGCAGGGTCAACGCTCGTTCTGTGGCATTTACTGCCAACCCACCACCTAGATACGCCCCCAAAATGCCGTGTATTGCGGTGCCGATGGTGTCCATCTGTGGATCGCCGCGCAAGGTTAAACGCGTGCCGATGCGCAGGGTGCGCCCGATGGTTGCGCTAACCTCACTCATGGCGCTCGGGATTATGTTTGCGGATAATTTTGGCGTGGGCTCGCGCCGCACAGGGAACCAAGGGAGCGCACTTACTTCTGTGCGCGCAGAATCCGACTCATCGGGTGCAAAAACTGACTCACTGCAGAGAATTGTCTGCCCAGTTGGCATAGACAACTCACCCTCACAGGGCTGGAGCCAGTCCGCCTGCAGGCAGTCGAGCCAAGGATTTTGCCGACTGCTAAGGTTAAGGAGCAAGATCAGGCGATCACGCGCACGGGTCATGCTGACATACAGCAAGCGTTTCGCCTCCCACGTCTGGGTTGCAAAATCTTCAATTCCGAGGGGGCTCTGTGTAAGCGCATCGCTAAGGGCGATGCCCGCTGATTGCTTAGCGAAAGGCCAAGGCCAATAGCGGATGTAACGCCCTGCCAGCGGTTGGGTAATATCAATCTGCGCTGTTTCAGATTGGGCAGAGCAACCCCAGATGCGCGGGCGTATGTTAAAGTCGAGGTCTGCGCAAATCACCACCGGCCACTCCAACCCTTTGGCGCGGTGATGGGTCAGTACCTGAATAGCGTCGGCGTTGTCATCCTGCTGCCGATTGTCCAGCTCCTCTTCCGCCAAATCATCCAACCAGAACAGCAATCCCGCTATCGTAGCCGCGCTACGGGTACGCCGACATGAGTCCTCATAGGTGCGTGCGTTCGCGCGCAGGGTCTCCAAGTTGGTCAAGCGCTGGCTGGCCGCAAAGGGGGTTGGCCCCCAGCTCACTGCGGCGCGCTCCACTTCCCCAAGGAGCAGCACCCGCTCCAACACTTCAGAGGGGGAGAGCACCGGTAGCTCTGGGCGCAGTTGCTCTAAACCGACGAGGGCTGGATGAAGGTTATCCCCCTCCAAGCGCCACTTTCTGGAGATACCGCCCTGCTCCAGAAAGTCGATCCGTTCCTGCAGCCACTCTTCGGCAAGTTCGGCAGCACTTAAAGAGACAATCTCGGCGCTGGCGAGGGTATCGTTGGCATCGACCATCCGCCGCAGGCAGGCAAGGGCGAGACGCACCTCTGGTGTCGCCAGCAACCCCGGACGCCCCAGATTTACCGGCAACCCGACGCCAGCAAGGACGGCGGCACACGCGGCGGCGTTATCGTTGGTGCGACAGAGTAGCGCCACATCGCGAAAACGCAGCGGACGCACCTGCTGGGTGTCCCGATCGACCACTTGCTGCTCAGCGCTAAACAGTTCCAGCACCCCCGTCGCCAAAGCCGCGCCACGCAGCTCTTTATTCGACCCTTCCAGCGTCCAAAACTCCAACGCACTGTCGTTGATCTCCTCGGTGCGGTGGGGCTTGAGTTGCACTTGGGCCGCCGGGAGCTGCTCCTCAAAGGCGGGTACGAACAGCGCGTTCACCAAGTGGACGAGTTGCGGGCGCGAGCGCCGCGAGGTGTCGAGGCTCTCCACCGGTTTGCCGTTGTTCTTCATCACTTCGATGACGGCGTTCATCAGCGCAGGGTCGCACCCTCGGAACCCATAGATCGCCTGTTTGACATCCCCAACCCAGACAGATTTTTTCGCCAGGGTCGCCAAACGCACAAACAGCGCCAACTGAATGGGGCTGGTATCTTGAAACTCATCGACCAGCAGCAGATCAATTTCACCTTCGAGCAACTCCAGCACTTTTGGATCATCGAGCAGACGCAGCAGCAACTCCTCCTGATCAATAAAGTCAATCAGGCCGCGCTCTTTCTTGAAGTTCTGGTAGCTATCCATGACGCGCATGGCGATGGCGTAGATTCGGCAAATCCAGTCACTGACATCGTTCCTTAAGCCTGGGTGGCGGTCGTAGCACATCGCGATCTCGCGCACTTGCTCCGCCACAGGTTCACTGCGTTTGGTGGCTTTTGCTTTACTCAGCTTGACCCAACTGCTCCAAGGTAATTGGGCGCGCTTCAGGTGATGCAGCGCTTCGCGTAGGGTGCCTAGATACGTGGCCGTTCCCTTGGTCAAGTCACCATTGCTGTTGATCTCAGCCACGGCGGCCTCAATGGCTGCTTGGAGTTCGTGGTCCAATTCACGTTTTGGTTCACGCGCGGGTTCCTGCTTTGGGGGCGGTGGAAAGAAAGCCAGCAACTCGGTCAGGCTGCGCTCCGCCTGTTCTGGTAGAGAGGTCGCGCTGATGGTGTTGGAGCGCGCTTGGTTGACCAAGATGTGGATGGTTTTCTTCCAGTCCTCTTGCCCCAAACGCGTCGCCAAACGGTTGATGATGCGCACCTCATCTGCATCCAGCGCATCTTCCAGCGCCTGCGCGAAAAGCTGGGCAGCGGGCTGTTCGTCGATGACGTCGAGCTGAGGCGGCAACCCCGCAGCAAAGGCCAAGTGCCCAAGGAGCTTGCCGCAGATGCTGTTAACTGTGCCAATCAGCGATTCCCCCACCCCGATCGCTAGGCTGTATTCGTTCTCAGCCATCAAGCGTTGGCGCACGCGCTCGACTAATTCATTCGCCGCTTTTTTGGTGAAGGTGGTGGCGATCACTTTTTCGGAGTTTACTCCCGCAGTCAGCTCCTCATATAAGCAACTGGTCATGCGGTAGGTTTTGCCGCTACCGGCCCCAGCGCTGATAAATTCGATAGTGTGGCTCATATCCCCTCCTGCCAACCGGTCAAGGCATCAAAGTCGCTAAACCGGTCATTATGTTCTTCTATCGGCATCCCCGGAGACGCCGATTGTGCATCCGCGGAGGTTCCACTCACCGTAATCTCGACCAAGCCGCTATCGAGCTGAGCGCGCCGCCAGCGCCAGGTTTCTCCGAAATCGGCCCACAGAGTCTGTGCATTAGCATTGGGATCAGCGGGTGCACACACTTCGGCAGTGGGGAAGTAATGCTGGTTCTGTGCAAGCAAACGCCCCTCTTGCAAGATAAAGAACGCCTGCGCGGGCCAACGTCCCTGCGGTTGTTCCCCCTGGCCCCCCTGCTCCCCTTGGCCCTGCCGCAGCTTGGCCCGACGCAGTTTGGCATATAGCGCCAGTTGCAGCGCCAAATTCTCTTGCAGGAGGCTTCGGCGAAATTTGGTTCCACCCCATTTGAGGTCGATGAGCGCTTCCTCCCCTTGCTCATTGGTGACCAGCAGATCGACATAGCCGGTCAACATCCCTCCGCTAAATGAGCCTTCAATCTTCTCTTCGGTAACCGCTGTCACAACCTTGGCGGCGCGCAAGTAGCGCACGAGTTGCCACACGGCCATCTTAGCGACGGAGATGAGCTCCTCACGTTCCTTGATACGCCCGGGCAACAGCAGATTAGCCCCTTCTTTGAGCAGTAGCTCTTCAAACGTAGCGTGCGCCCATGCCTGTAAGGTCGTTTGCTCGGCGTGACGCCAATCGCAGTCGCCGCCAAACAGATATTCAATCAAGTGATGCAGCAGGTTGCCGCGTTGGGTTATCAGGTCGATGCGCTCCAGTTTTGCCGGATACAACCCCGCCTTATAATTAAGCACCCACTGATACGGGCTGTTGACGAACTTTTCCAAGCTAGAATAGGACTCTGCTTTTATCCGCGGCCCCAGCAGTGCAGGGTTGGACAGATGCCACCAGCGTTTTGCTACGGGGAGCGGTTTCAAGGTCACTTGATCTGTAGTCAAATGTAGGGGAGAAGGATTATCCGCAGGAAGCGCCATTGCGTCGCCTACGTCGATGTGAGGGATGTTTTTATCCGTCAAAGATTCGATCAGATCCCACAGCGGATGATGTCGAGTGGCTTCACCATTTAGGGTGCGTGGTAGGGCAAAAATGATCTGGTTTTCTGCCGCCAATATCGGTTGCAACCACTGCTTGGAGAGCAGCTCCAAGAGTTGTTGGTTACTTGGCAGATGCACCCCAGCTGCGCGCAGTTGCTCGCGCTCGCGTTTATTCCAGGGGGACCTTGCGGGGAGAACGGGTTCGATAAAATGCCACCACAGCACACGCTGGTTGGCTTCGATGATTGCCCCCGGTGCCGCGTGGAGCGGGATATGCCCAAGCTCGGCGCACTGATCGGCGATGGGGGTTCCAACCGCCGTCACTTGGTCGAGCAGGCGCTCCAACTGGAGCTTGGTCAGGCGCTCGTCGCCGCTGTTGCGCAGCAGATCAAGGGTAGTACTTGCCTGCGCGGCTTGGGCGCTGGCGGCGTTGAGCAGGGTACGCTCCGCGCCGGAAATATCTGGGCGCCGCGCTGCTGTGGCTCCCCAATGGCTGATATTGTTGCAACGTTCGGCTAATACAGTTAGCGGAGCGCCCTCGCTCGGATTATAGCGCTGGGGCGCTAACCAGAAGTCGATGCGCGTCCGAAGTTTTTCTGCTGCCTGTGGATCATCAGGATTCCGCTCTGTTTCAGCGGCGACCAATTTTCCCATCTCTTTATTCCAGGCGTCACCCCCAATTCCAGGCTGCTGCGCCACCACTTTATTTTTAACCTGTGGTAGGTATAGCTCAGTCGGTGAGAGCATCTGGTTGTGGTTCAGAGGGTCGTGGGTTCGAGCCCCATTACTTACCCCATTTTTTTATTATTGCTTCCATAGCTCAGCTGGATAGAGCAACGCCCTTCTAAGGCGTAGGCTGTACG
>JAQUDG010000057.1 GCA_028685815.1 Desulfuromonas sp. | reverse complement strand
GGCATCCAGACGGATTCCGTCTCCCGCATGCTGCGAGTTGATTACCAGCGCACCCGCAGGGCGCAGCAGGCTCTGGTGTACTTCGAGGTTTGCATCCCACAGCAGTAGTCCGAGGTCGGCCTGTCCGGTGCGAATCAGAGGACTGGCGAAGGCGCCAATTTTGACGCACGACAACACCGTGCCGCCGCGCTGGGCCATGCCGTGGGTTTCAGAAGTCAACACCGGGATGCCGCTGTTTACTCCAACCTGGGCAATCACCCTGGTGACAAACAGCACACCCTGACCGCCGATACCGCTGACAATTATCTGTTGTTTCATTTCTTGCTCCATCTGTTTTATGTACCGGTTGTTTGGTTCTGATCTCCCAGTTGTTTTTGGGAGAGTCGCAAGTCTAATCCGTCATTCCCTCCTACGCGGGAATGACGCGAAACAACATTGCATTGACCCCCCTCAATCCCCCCTATTTTATAGGGGGGAAGGCGAACGAAGTGAGCAGGGGGGTGTTTGTGTCACACCACCGTTCACTACGGTTACGGCGCGCGGCATCAGAGTATCTATTCCCCTTTGATTGCCGCTACCGGACACACGTGGATGCAGGTACCGCAGCCGACGCAGCGATCCTGGTCAATCACGGCGATCCCCGCTTCGGTGTCCATGCTCAGGGCTGGGCATTCAAATGCGTCCACACAGCGGCGACAGCCGATGCAGGCTTCGGTGATGCTCATGGCATAGCGCGGCTGTTGCTGGAGTACTCCGGGTTGCATCATGCAGCCGTGTCTTGCGATTAGCACCGCGACCGACCCTTCAGGGGTACGGGTGTGAGCATCGGCGGCGCGCAGCAGTTGTTCAAAGCGTTTATGCTCGTAGGGATCACAGCATTCGAGAAATTCGACGCCGCTGGCTTTTACCAACGCTTCGATACCAATCGACTTTGTCTTGGCGCCGGTGGCAGTGATGCCCAGATGGGGAACCGGTTGGCCACCGGTCATGGCGGCGATGGCGTTGTCGAGAATCACTACGATGATGCGAGCCTGTTGAATAACTGCGTTGATTAGAGCAGGGATGCCGGAGTGAAAGAAGGTGGAATCACCAATAGTCACCACCACCGTGGGAAAATCGTCGGGTTGATCTTGGACGTAACTCTGGTAAAAACCAGCGCCCTGGCTGATACATGCACCCATGCAGTGCACCGTATCCACCGCTTTGAGATTTATTCCCAAGGTGTAGCATCCGATATCCGAAGGGAATATCCCTTTGGGGAACACCTTTTTTATGCTGTAAAAGGCACTGCGGTGCCCACAACCGGGGCACAGGGAGGGGCGTTGTCCGCGTGCTTCATCCGGCAGCGGTGGCGCTGCAGGCAGGTTGAGAAAACGCCGCAGCGCCAGATGGAGCACATCTGGAGTCAGTTCCCCCTCTTTGACAATATCCCCACTGTGTTTCCCGAAGGCACCCGGGTGGCACAGCTGCATCTCAATCACCGGATAGGTCTCTTCTGCCACCATGACACGATTATAGTCGCGCTGGAGTTGGTCGATCCACGCGGGGTTTAGCGGGTAGGGGACTATCACCTGAATAAGATCAATACTGGCGCTTAAGTTCAATTCTTCGAGCAGATCCACCAGGTGGCTGTACACGATGCCGGAAGCTACAATGGCGGTGCGTGGATAGCGGCCATCGCCGGGGGTTAGGCGCGGCTGGATGGCGGCTTCGGTAGCGAAGGCTTCGAGCTTGGTGTTGAGCTCGCGGTGCAGGCGCGGTAAAAACGCCGGAGTTGCGGCCCAGCGCGTCGGATCTTTGCTGAAATTGGCGTGGCGCTCAAGGCGGGTCACCGGTGCGTGTTTAATGCTCTGGCGTGAATGGCAGATGCGCGTAGTGGGGCGCAAAACCATGAGCATCCCGTATTTTTCTCCCAGCTCCAGCGCCAAGGGGATTAGCTCCCTGGCTTCAGCCGGACTCGCTGGATCAAACACCGGGACGCGCCCCTGCAGGCAGAACAAGCGCGTATCCTGCTCATTTTGCGAGCTGTGCGGGCCGGGATCATCAGCCACGATGATGAGCATTCCTCCTTTTACGCCAAGATAAGCGCTGCGCATAAAAGGATCAGCCGCTACATTCAGCCCTACCTGTTTCATAATGGCGGCGCTGCGTTTGCCGGTGTAGCTCGCTGCCAGAGCGACTTCAAAGGCTATCTTTTCGTTAACAGACCACTCCACATGCAGTGGCTCCAATGCTGTGGTATGTCGATCCGCCACCGCCTGCAAGATCTCTGTCGACGGAGTGCCGGGGTACGCCGCCACAACCTGACAACCCGCCTCTATAAGACCGCAGGCCATAGCTTCGTTGCCCATCAGCAGTTCAATCTGGTTTGTTTTATTCATGTCTAGTCCAAATCTTAAAATATATGCTTAAGGTTGATGTTTAATATGTAGATTATTTCCCCAGCAGCCCCTTCGGGCTCACGAACAGCACTAGCAGCAGCACCACAAAGGCGACCACATCCTTGTACGCGCTCGATATATACCCAGCCGCCAGGGATTCGAGTAAGCCGAGTCCGATCCCGCCCAAGATCGCGCCGGGAAAGGAACCAAACCCGCCCAGAATAGCGGCGGCAAAGCCTTTGAGCCCCAACATTACTCCCACATCGTAGTTTAAGGTGGTGATGGGGGTTATCAGCACTCCGGCCAGGCCCCCGAGGGCGCCGGCGATAGCAAAGCTCAGCAGGCGGATGCGCCCCGGCGCAATTCCCACCACTGCTGCCGCCGTTGGGTTAGATGCGGCGGCGCGCATCGCCAGCCCCATGTGGGTATGGTGAAAAAACCAGTGGAGCAAAAAGACCGCCACCAGAGTGAGTAACAGAATCCACAGGGCCTGAGGCAAGATGGATGCACCGAGCACGGTTAAGGGTTTTTCGCCACTTAAGGGGGGGACTGCCATGCGGTTGGTGCCCCAGATCAGTTTCATGCCACCGCGCAGAATGATGGAGATGCCGATGGTGAGGAAGACAAGTACCAGCTCGTTGTGGGAGCGCGCTGGACGCAGGCCGAAACGTTCCACCACCATGGCCACTAGCGCAACTCCGGCTACGGCTAACAGCAGTCCCGGCACCATCGGCAGACCGAGAGTCAGCAGCGCAGAGAACATCAGCATTCCTCCGAGGGTAACAAAATCCACCTGGGTGAAGTTGACAATCCCCATGGAGTTGTGGACCACGCTGAACCCAAGGGCTATCAGGGCGTAAATAGCCCCGTTGGTGAGGCCGCCCAGGGTGAATTGTAGAAGATCCTGCGCCATAGATATTAATCCAAAGGTTTATTCATAAATTTTGGGCTCAAACGGAGGTATGCACGCATAGCTGCAGAACACCGGTTTACCCATGAGGCTGAAAAAGATTGCGACAGGGTATTCCAGACGAAGACAAAGGTCAAGAAATGGGGCCGTTTTTATGGATTCAGTAAATGGTTTCAACCATGAGAAACATCGGCATACCTCAGTTGTGGTTAATCTGAAATGTTGGTATGTTTAACCGATGTGTTTGGCGCTGTTTAAGGAGTGTTTAAATAATGGCTTGCCCACCATGCTGGGATTGGAACCACCATTTTGTTTGTTGAGTTAAACTCGCTTGAAGTTAGTAATGCCAGCTTAGCAACGCATGCTAAATTCAATCTGCCCTTCACCTACCCACCGAGTTTACTCAAGGCTATGTCGCAGGGTTGTGCTGATTGGGAATAAAAAGAGGAGCTACGACTAATACTGGTATAGGCTGTATTTGTTCAACAGTTCAAATTGCTAGAGCTGGATCCACGCTGAAATGCTGGGCTGCAGAAAAGCCACAGATTCTCCACTGACAGCTGCTCGATTATATCAAGAGGATTTTAAGCTATGAATTCAACCGACCGAATCAAGGAATTACTGAGTTTTTTGCAGCCTAAACTTGGGCAAGAAGTTCATGTTGGCCCCTGGTTGGAAATTGACCAGCACAGGATTGATCAGTTTGCTGCAGTGACCGGCGATCAACAATGGATTCACATCAGCCCCGAACGGGCAAAAAAAGAGTCTCCGTACGGCTCTACCATCGCACATGGTTACCTGACTCTATCCCTACTTCCGTACCTGACTGAAAGTAATCACCCCGATTTCTTCGAAAATAATTATCCAGGGATGAGATACCGCGTCAATTACGGCTTAAACCGGGTCAGATTCCCGGCACCGGTTAAAGTTGGGAGTAAAATAAGAGCGCGAACAACGATACAGTCCGCAGAAGAGATAAGTGGGGCTGTGCAAATTTGTTATATTATTACGCTAGACATTGAAGGCGAAAAAAAACCGGCGTGCGTTGCAGAGTTCTTAGCGCGGCTTTATCCATAAGATCAAAAATATCAACGCTATGGTGGAGAGAATCAAATCTCTAAAATAATAAAGTGCCTTCTTACCGCTGATCCTTCAATGATCTGTTCTTGATGGCCCTGTCCAATGGAGTTTGTCTAGTGTCAGAAATTGTTATCGATGCGCTATATAAAAAGTACAAGCCAGGTTTGTTTAAAAAGCCGGTTGAGGCCGTCGCTGGTCTGAGTCTGAGGGTTCCAAAGGGAACGGTCTATGGTTTGGTAGGCCCAAATGGGGCGGGCAAAAGTACCACCATTCGGATGCTGCTCAACCTCATTCGTCCAGATAAAGGGGAGGTGCGGATAGGGAACAAATCAATTTCTGCCGTCGCCAACGCTGATTTTCTTCAAGCGGTTGGTTATCTGCCGGAAAATCCATATCTGTATGATCATTTAACCTTGCGCGAGCTTCTGCGTTTTGCCGGTAAGGCATGTGGAATGACTGCGGAACAGATCGCGACGCGCATCGAAGCCTTGACCCGCCAAACTGGGATTGCCCACGCCCTGAAGCGGCGACTACACACCTTCTCGAAAGGGATGCGCCAGCGTGCGGGGCTGTGTTTTGCCCTGTTACATGATCCTGAGTTGGTGATTCTGGATGAACCTATGAGTGGGCTTGATCCTTTGGGGCGTAAGATGGTGTGCGAATTGATTCTGGAGCTGAAGCTGCAAGGCAAGACGGTATTTTTCTGCTCCCATATCTTAAGTGACACCGAGCGCTTGTGCGACCGAATTGCGATTCTTGATCAAGGGCGACTGGTGCGAGAGTTTGAAGCGGAAGACCTGCTCGCATTTCGCGCTGGGAAACGCAGCTTAGAAGACGAGTTTGTCGCGGCAGTGGGAGGGACGCATTGATGTTGCAGCGGGTTTGGGCTTTGGCCATGGTGACGTGTAAAGAGGGAATTCGGGATCGTTCCTTGTATGGAGTTCTGCTATTTGCCCTGTTTGTTCTCGGGTTGAACGTAGCGGTGGCCGGATTTTTCATGCGCGATCTGGGCAAGGTGACGGTCGATATGAATCTGGCGGCGCTTTCGTTTGCGGGGCTGTTACTGGTGTTTTTTATCGGCATCAACTTGATGGCCAAGGATATTGATAAAAAAACCATTCAACTGGTGCTATCAAAGCCGTTTTCACGCGGGGAATATATCTTTGGCAAATATTTCGGCTTGGTGCTGCTGGTGCTGAGTACCATGGCGCTACTGTTGGTATTTTCATCGGCGACGGTGGCGGGGGTTCACTCCATGTATCCGGCGTATTTCGAAGGATTTTCCTGGAGTGTTTTTTTCTGGGCGGTAGCGTTTATCGCTTTGCAACTGGCGCTGCTGTGCGCCATCGTAGTTTTTTTTAGCGCCATTACCACTTCGTCCTTCATTACTCTTATTTTCTCGATGGCAACTTATCTGGTAGGGGTTACCCTAGAAGAGGTTCTTTTTTATCTAAAGTCGCAGGCAGCAGCAGGGGAGGTTGTCGCGTCGGAGTCGCTGCGCAGTGTGCTGGAGGTGGTAGCGTGGTTGGTGCCTAATTTTGCTGCCTTTGACCTTAAAACCGAAGCGGCACATGGACTGGCGCTGGAGCCCTTACGCCTGCTGACTACTGCCGGTTATGGTTTCAGCTATATCCTGTTGCTGCTGTGGTTGGCGACGTTGATTTTTCGGCGTCGGGAGTTTAACTGATGTGCTGGCGTCGTGTGGGGATAAATTGCTTGATGCTGTTGGTGGTGTTGCCGCTGTATCTGATGTTGCAAGGCACCAGTTGGGAGCAGCGTGTTGAAGTGCGTCGCACATCGCCCACTGGTTACACCCTACCGGCGGCATTTAGCCGCGTATTGGCTATGGGTTACCAGGGCTTGCTCAGTGATTATGAGTTTTTGCGCGCTATGACATTTTATGGCGATCGCTCGGTCAAGCAGCAACAGATGAGTACGGAGGACTGGGATTTTTTCGCCTACAGTCTTGATGTGGTGACTGATCTAGACCCTTACTTTCTCGACCCCTATGTCTTGGGGGAGGGTTTGCTCACCTGGGATACCCAGCGTTATGAGGCGGCCAATACGCTGCTGCGCAAAGGGATGCAGTACCGCACTTGGGATTGGCAGTTGCCATACTATATTGGGTTCAATCATTTTTATTTTCTCAGAGATTCTGCCACCGGTAGTGATTATATGATGCAGGCCGCTGAAATTCCCGGCAGTCCGGGGTTCCTCAAAACCCTGGCGGCACGGTTGGCGTATTACGGAGGTAAATCACAGACTGGAGTGTTGTTTTTACAGCAGATGCTGGCGGAAACAAACAGTGAAGCCCTGAGACAGCGCATGGGTAAACGTCTGCTGGCACTGCAGGGGGCGGTGCAAATAGAGGACGCGCTGCAACAGTACCGCAACGCTGAAGGTGCAGATCCGCAGGCGTTGAGCGAACTGGCGCGCAGCGGATATCTGGAGGAGTTGCCCCAGGACCCGTATGGCGGACAGTGGGTCATCCTGCAAAATGGCAGGGTTTACAGCACGAGTAAATTTGTGGATGTAAAGTCTGAAAACCAAGTTAATTAGGTTGTTTAAGTCTTGAAATATAAACCCTATAGAAATGCAGGTGAAGCGATGTTGATACCCGTGGTGTTGTGTGGTGGTTCGGGCACGCGTTTGTGGCCGGTGTCACGCCAATTATATCCAAAGCAGTTTTTATCCTTGAGCACAAAAAACTCCATGCTGCAGGAAACGCTATTACGTCTAGAAGGTTTGGATACGGATTTTGATATGGCTGCGCCATGTGTCGTATGTCATGAAGAGCACCGCTTTTTGGTGGCAGAGCAGTTACGTAGGATGGGGGTAGACGCTGCAACTATTGTGCTGGAGCCAGAAGGGCGTAATACCGCGCCAGCCACTGCTCTTGCAGCACTTCAGTGTATCGAGATTGTGCGTCACCTTGGAGGGGTAAAAACTCGCGAGAATGCGCGGGAAATCACGAAAGATCCACTGGCAATATCCGTTGCGAGCCCCTCTGGAGCTGATCCCCAAGATGTCGATCCAGTAATGCTGGTGTTGCCAGCAGATCACCATATTGCTGATGAAGAAGCATTTCAGCACGCCATTAAGCAAGCATTACCACTTGCGTTAGATGGGCGCCTAGTGACGTTTGGGGTCACTCCGCGCCATGCCGAGACCGGATATGGCTATATCGAGCAGGGGGAGCCTTTGCTGTGCGCGGATGGTAACAAAAGTGGCGCTTTTGCCCTGCAGGGTTTTACCGAAAAACCTGCAGCGGAGGTGGCGCGCCAGTTTTTGGAGCAGGGGAGACATTTGTGGAATGCAGGAATTTTTATGTTTCGAGCCGGGGTGTTTCTGGACGAATTGAGCCATCTGGCGCCGGATATTTTATCTTGGTGCAGACAAGCCATGGCTGGTGCGGAGCGCGATCTAGACTTTATCCGTCCTAATGCGGCAGCATTCAGCTCTAATCCGAATATCTCCATCGATCACGCGGTGATGGAGCATACAACACGGGGTGCGGTGGTCCCACTCGATGTAGGATGGAATGATATAGGTTCATGGTCGGCGCTGTGGGATGTTAGCGATAAAAACTCCGAAGGGAACTCCATCAGTGGAGATGTGATCGAAGTAGATACGCATAACTGCATGCTGCGCTCAGAGCGAAGATTGGTGGCCGCTATTGGGCTTAACGATATAATTGTAGTTGAAACGGCGGATGCGGTGCTGGTCGCGCACCGAGATAAGGTGCAGCAGGTGCGTGAAATTGTGATCCAGCTGCAAAAAAACTGCCGGGTTGAATGTCGACAACATCGCCGCGTATATCGTCCTTGGGGCTCTTATATGCTTATGGAGGAGGGCGAGCGTTACCAGGTCAAGCGTATCACGGTGAATCCTGGGGCAAGTCTTTCACTTCAGCAGCATCACCATCGGGCCGAGCATTGGGTGGTGGTGTCCGGCACGGCGCGTATTACCTGTGGTGATAAAATTGCATTGATAACAGAAAATCAATCTACATATATCCCTGTAGGTGAAATTCATCGCCTGGAGAATCCCGGTCTTATCGGGTTGGAACTCATTGAGGTGCAGTCGGGTAGTTATTTAGGTGAAGACGATATCGTTCGCCTTGAAGACACATTCAACCGCTGTTAGGACCAAACCCTGCTATAAAATTGATTCCGCGTAAAATAAAATTATTGGCCAATGTGGAGACTAATTCCGTGCTTGCTCTGAGTGCAATGTTAAGGTATAAAGCCAGTATCTTAACGTAAATCAAACTATGTTTTATGTAAATAAGACACATGGGGAGGAGATATGCACTTAGTTGATCAGATCAAGACCAAGGCGCGCGCACATAAACAGACCGTTGTTTTGCCTGAAGGTTATGACGAGCGTATGCTGGAAGCTGCTGGCAAGATAACCGCTGACGGTCTTGCCGACATTGTCCTATTGGGCAAGCCTGATGTTTTGCAGGCTAAAGCGAAGGAGCTCGGGGTTAGTCTTGTTGGGATTACCCTGCTAGACCCAATCCAAGCCCCGACTTTGGATACATATGTAGCTGAGTTGGTGCGATTGCGTGAGAAAAAGGGGATGACTCCTGAGCAGGCACGTGAAGTGCTCACTGCGGAGGATAATCTGTTCTTTGCCTCCATGATGGTACATAAAGGCGATGCTGGTGGTGCAGTGGCTGGCGCCGCTAACACCACCGGAGATGTGCTACGCGCCGCGTTTCAGGTTATTGGCACCGCAGCGGGGATGAAGACGGTGTCATCGGTTTTTTTGATGGTGACCAAAAACCCAGATTTTGGTGAAAATGGGATCTTGTTGTTTGCTGACTGCGCAGTTAATCCCAATCCGAACGCCCAAGCCTTGGCAGAGATCGCCATTGCTACGGCCGGCAGTTGCAGGAGTTTTTTAGGGGTGGAGCCGAAGGTGGCGATGCTGTCGTTCTCTACCAAGGGCAGCGCCAAGCACGAAGACGCGGACAAGGTGCTTGAAGCCATGAGTATTGCGCAGAAACTCCAACCGGAACTTCAGATTGATGGCGAATTGCAGGCTGACGCCGCGTTGCTGCCCAATGTCGGTGCGAAAAAAGCCCCTGAATCCAAGGTGGCCGGCCATGCCAACACTTTGATCTTCCCTGATCTAGATGCGGGAAATATTGCTTATAAACTTGTAGAGCGGGTGGCCGGTGCCGAGGCTGTGGGTCCTATAATTCAGGGGTTGGCAAAACCAGTGAACGATCTTTCGCGTGGATGTAGTATCGAGGATATCGTGAATGTTACGGCCATTACGGCAGTGCAGGCTCAGGGCTGATCCTTTCGCACTGCCCCATAGGTATTAGATAAGAAAAAGCCCGACTCCTTCGCGAAGGAGTCGGGCTTTTTTATGTGGCTTGTAATAAAAAAAGGCAGGGAAGCCCTGTCTTCAGAGTTTTTTTATCCCTTGTAGTCAGAACTTGCAAAGGTGTAGGAACACTCCATGTGGTCGGTATAGGTATCGTTCAGGATGGCAACCACGTCTTCTACGAAAACAAGCTCTTCATTGGTTGGAATCACAAACACCTTAACCGGCGAGTCAGGCAGGCTTATTTCAGTTTCACCGTGTTTGCTGAAGGTCCGCATATTTTTTTCTTTGTCAATCTTTATTCCCATATACTCAAGCCCTTCAACGGCTTTTTCACGGATTATGCCAGCGTTTTCACCCACTCCTGCGGTGAATACCACAGCATCGACCCCGCCTAAAACAGCAGCATAGGCCCCGATATACTTTTTGATGCGGTACGCTTCAATCTCAAGGGCAAGTTTACAGCGGTAATCCCCTTTTTTAGCATTTTCGATCACATCACGACGGTCAGTGTAGCGTCCAGTGATGCCCATTACCCCCGATTTTTTGTTGAGAAGCGAGTCGATTTCAATCGGGTTACAGCCCTCTTGGTCCATAATAAATGCTGGAATAGCAGGATCGATATCGCCACACCTAGTCCCCATCATGGCGCCTTCGAGGGGGGTGAATCCCATGGTGGTATCAACCGAAACTCCATTTTTAATTGCAGTATGCGACACACCGTTGCCGATATGGAGGGTGATAATTTTGCACTCGGTGATGGGCTTGCCCAGGTTTATGGCGGCGCGTTTAGAGACGTAAAGATGGCTGGTGCCGTGGAAACCATACCGGCGTACGCCGTACTCTGTATACCATTCGTAGGGGAGTGGATATATGTAGGCGTGGTCGGGCATGGTCTGGTGGAACGCGGTGTCAAAAATGGCGATATGGGGGACATCGGGCAGGACGGACTGTGCGGCCTCAATGCCGGAAATGTTTGGGGGGTTGTGCAGTGGGGCGAGGTGTTGCACGCTTTTAATGGCGTCGAGCACATCTTTGTCGATAGCGACTGAACGGGTAAATTCTTCACCTCCGTGGACAACGCGGTGCCCTACGGCAGTGATTTCATGCATGTCCTTAACCACTCCGTGTGTCGGATGTAACAGGGTGGAAATGATTAGATCAATGGCGGTTCTGTGATCAGGGCACTCAGATTTTTCCGTATAGGTGTCTTTACCGGGAACCTCGTGGGATATGAACGAGTCGCCGATCGTGACTCGCTCCACCATCCCTTTAGCAATTACGCAACGCTCATCCCAGTTGAAAAGCTGGTATTTGACCGATGAACTGCCGCAGTTTAATGCCAGAACATCCATAGCAGGTACTCCTCCTTGAAAAATAAAAAATTGCGAGCACAGAAAATACTGTTCTAAAAACAAGTTATTTTTCTGCACTAATCGTTAACTGCTTGTTTTAAAGAAGAAAAAAGCTAATTGCAGGCACCAACAATAGACAAAATAAACCTGATGTGCAAGGCTTTTATTTACTTTTAGCCTAGCTAAACAATCACTGTGTTAATTTTATTCAGGGAGTAAAAAAATGTGTTGGAAGGGTGTTTTAGGCTTGATTTTTCTGTGAAATATAGATTCGTTTGTAATGGAAATTACAGTAGGGGCAAGTGCAGGGTGGAAGGAGGTTGGAAGAGAAAGCAGTTCTTGAGTGGCGCGGTGTTTCCGATCGGCAATAAATACAGTCTGTATAGACTTAGTTGCTTGAGGTGAGCCGCCTATTGCTTGCCCATGTTGGCAAGAGGGACTGCGTTGACGTCGAACTCCGTAAATTTCTCCGGTAGGTTGTGAAATACTGCGCAAAAAGGGATAGACTCGCCGGGCTGGACCGATACATTGGATAGCTCGGTCCCTAGTTTGTTATCCATGAATTTTTGAAGGATGTCGAGCGGCTCCGAGCGCAGGGTCTCTTTGCTGATGGGATTACCGCAGTAGACTTTGATGCTCCTGAGGGTTGTACCGTCAGTGCTGTGCAGGGAGGCAATGACCGCAATTTCCCCCTGGGGTTGGGCGCTGGTATTGGTGACGGTGCCATTTATTATAAAAATAGAACCCAAATGGGTGTTGCTAATATAGAAGTTATCTTTTAATTGAATTTGTATGGATGAGCCGCTCGGTTCTGTGTGCGGATTGATGATCCGAGTCCCTTGGTCTTTCATAGTGCTTATTACTTGCGTTATGTTGGAGATACCGTGAACGACAAAGTAATAGGTGTAAACTCCAGCGAAAATAAGTATGAGCAGGAGCGCCAATAAAAGGAGTTTAGAGGTTTTTTTCTTTTGGGCTTTTCGCACAACTGCAGCGGGGGCGCTCGCCGCTGGTTGGTCTTGGATCTCTTCCCCATCCTCTTCTGTTGGTACTACCTCCGATTCGTGACTTTGAGCTTGTAGCGGTTCAAAGACAAACTCATTGGCAGGTGGGATGCTGTTTAGCGCAGGTGCGGGTACTGATTCCGGGTCTGGGTCGGATATGTCTTGGGGAAAATCACTGGCTAGGGAAAATTCACTGGGGGCAGTGAAGTGGAAATCTTCAGTTGAGGACGTATCTGCAGCTAAGTTGTGAGGAGCGTCTGTCGTTTTTTCCTCCGCAAATGAATAATCTTCCGCTGGCTCATGATCTGGTGTGCCAAGGATTTCGTGTGGGCTTTCCGCTAAGGTTTCAGCCTGCAGGGGGGCAGAAAATGGTACGGCAGATGGAGGTGTAGCAGCCGCAGCAGCAGGTTCTAGGTTGAGGAAGTTTTCACCTAGGTCTGATTCTGCACCAATTGTGAAAATATGCCCGCAGCGTATGCAGCGTACCTGGCCTTCTTGCGCGTTAGGAGCTGCGTTACGCAGGCGCGTGGGGTCGAATCTATAAGTGGTCTCACATTGCTCACACTGGATAATCATATGGCGCTATCAGTCTCCAATTAACTGGTGCTTTATGCTCGATTTGTCTTGGTGCGGTATTAATGTCAAGTGTACGGCTGCAAAGCCCACGCTCAGAAATTATATGCCGCGGTGCGGGCTGCGTGTTGTTATGTCAGGTCGGTATAAACTGAGTATGGCTAAGTGTGCGCGGTGATGGGATGTGGATAAATACCGATGCAGCGAAATATCTGAACCCGAATCGACTTGGTGCTTGGTCAAATGACATAGATTTGCTCAAGCTGCCGATAGCGTCCATTGTGGTCAAGTCCATATCCAACCGTGAATCTATCCTCTATCTCCATTCCTACATAGTCCGCTTCAATCTTTACTTCTCGCCGCTCTCGTTTGTCCAGCAGCGTGCATAACTTCACTGATGCCGGATTGCATTTTGCAAGGAGGCTCTGCAGGGCTTTGAGGGTGCGACCGCTGTCTAAAATGTCTTCTATAACTATGACATGTTTACCTGCGATGTCATTGTGTAGATCCAAAATAATTTCTACTTCCCCGCTGGAGCAAGTTCCATTGTGGTAGCTGGCTATCTGCATGAATTCTAGCGTTACCGGAACGTTGATGTGGCGCAACAGGTCTGCAGCGAACATGAACGCTCCTTTTAATATCACAATGGCAACAATTTCTGTGTTGGCGTAATCCTGGCTGATGGCCGCGCCAAGCTGCGCCACCCTCGTGGCGATACGCTCCTTTGAGAAGAGTAGTTCCATATGTTTTAAGTACCTGTCGCAGCGAGTCCGCATTGCATACTCAGAAAAGAGGCGTACCCATACTGCGCCTCTATACCAAAGGGGGCAGGTGTTTGTCAATTAATCCGCGCAGGAGAAGCAGCTTTATTATGCCCTGATTCGAGAGGTAATTTTTGCCTGGCCGAGGGTGATGGGCGGCTTTCATGCCCTCTCCTTATAGTGATTTTATGTTGCCCTTGGGTTGACATAGACGCGAGTTTTTGCTTAAATGCTTAGCCTCCTAATCATTTATTGCGGAACTTTATTCCGCCATTGGATTAGTTTGCAGGTCAGCTCACAAAGCTGTCACAGGTATAATGTTCGGGCATGTTTATGCCGTTTAACCTGCTGACTGAATGTGAATGCTGATTCTTGGAGGTCAATAAAACTTGGAAGGAAGTATGAATTACATGGGTATTTACTCGGTATCGCAACAGAAGATAGCCACTCAGATTGAACAAAAGCAGATAGGAAAGTCGAAGTGGAAGGACTGGCGTTGGCAACTAAAGCACTGCGTCACTCGGGTAGATAGTTTCGAAGCTCTCCTTGGTATCAGTTTGACTCCGAATGAAAAACGCAAAATAGAGATGACCATGCGCAAGTTTCCGATGGCGGTGACACCGTACTATCTGTCTCTGATTGATCGGGATGACTTTCGCAACGATCCAGTTTTTAGGCAGGCGTTTCCTGATGTGAGAGAACTTGAAATAGAGGCGTGCGACATGGCCGATCCGCTGGCGGAAGATCAGGACAGCCCGGTCGCGGGTATTACCCATCGCTATCCCGATCGGGTGTTGTTTCATGTGAGTAACGTGTGTTCTATGTACTGTCGCCATTGTACCCGCAAGCGCAAAGTGGGGGATATGGATTCAATCCCTGGCCGCGAACAGATTAAAGCTGCGCTGGAATATATCCGCGCCCATCAGGAAGTGCGTGACGTTCTCCTTTCTGGGGGCGATCCGCTGATGCTCAACGATGACTATCTCGACTGGATTTTAACCGAACTACGCAACATAGAACACGTTCAAGTTATCCGTATCGGCACGCGAATGCCGGTAGTGCTGCCTTATCGCATCACTGATAACCTTATAGAGATGCTTAAAAAACACCATCCGGTGTGGGTTAATACCCATTTCAACCACCCGCGTGAAATCACGAGTTCTTCGCGCGAAGCGCTACGCATGCTGGCCGATGCCGGTATCCCGCTAGGCAATCAAACCGTGCTTCTTGCCGGAATAAATGATTGTCCTAGAATTATGAAATCATTGGTGCATAAGCTGGTAGAAAATCGTGTGCGTCCGTACTATTTGTATCAGTGTGATTTGTCCGAAGGTTTATCCCATTTTCGCACCCCGGTGGGCAAGGGTGTCGAAATTATGGAAAGCCTTATTGGCCATACCAGTGGCTTTGCGGTTCCTACTTTCGTTATTGATGCTCCCGGTGGGGGAGGGAAAATACCCGTAAACCCAAACTATCTTATCTCTTTATCCACCAATAAAGTGGTGTTGCGTAACTACGAAGGGGTTATCACCACATATCAAGAGCCGGACAGGTATGAGAACAAGTTCTGTGATCGCAAGTGTGACAAGTGCAATTTGAAGCTCAAGCTTGAAGACAGCCAGGAATCCGCTGCGACCGGGATCGAGATGCTTCTTAGTGACTATGACAATACCATCAGCTTAACCCCTGCTGACAACGAGCGAATGGAGAGACGCGATGAGCGTGGATAAAATAGAGACTATCGGTCAGTCGGTACTGCAACATGGTAAGGCGAACGACCGCGTGTATTTGATGAAGCTGGAGGTTGAAGAATGCCCAGCCATAATTGAGCAGGTTGAAAACCTTGCGCTGCAGAACGACTACAGCAAAATCTTTGCCAAGGTGCCCGGTGCGGCGCAAGCGGCATTCGAGCAAGCTGGCTACACTATGGAGGCCAGTATTCCGGGGTTTTATCAAGGTACTGACACTGGGGTGTTCCTTGCGCGTTACTTAAAAGAGGAGCGCAGCATTGATCCAGATGCCGAGCAGGTGGCTCAGGTGCTCGCGGCCGCGCAATGCAAGGCAAGCGTAGCTACAGTGCCGGATTTGGATACAGCGTATCATAGTCGGATTGCCGCCGTAGACGACTGTGATGAAATGGCTGAAGTCTTTGCCGAGGTGTTTGCCAGCTATCCGGTTCCGATCCATGATCCGGCGTTTTTGCGCCAGGCCATGGAAGAGAACATGGTGTATGTCGGCATCTGGGAGGATGACAGATTGCTCGCGTTGGCCGGGGCGGAGATGGATCGTGACGGGCAGAACGCGGAGATGACCGAGTTTGCCACCCTGCCAGAATGCCGTGGACGCGGCATGGCGCATCAGCTATTGCACCGACTTGAGCAAGACATGCCAAAGCTGGGAATCGAAACCTGCTATACCATCGCGCGTGCCACCTCCTTCGGCATGAATATCACCTTTTCGCAGAGCGGCTACACCTTTGGTGGAACCCTGGTACAGAACACGCAGATCTCCGGTGGACTTGAAAGCATGAACGTCTGGTTCAAGCCTGCGCCTCAAGTATAGCTTCTAATTAATATGCCTTTGGCCAGAATATCGTGGAATTTCAGTAAAACCACGAGGCTGTGCGTAACATCTTACAGTAAATTTATAACAAATTAGGACAGAATTGCTTTGCCAACCAAACAGGAGAGTTTATCCATGGAATGGCGCGACCAGCTCAAAGAATTTGTAAATACCGTCGATCGCCTAGAGAAGTATGTAACTTTAACCGATGCAGAAACAGAGGTTCTTAAAAACAACAAGACGATATGGGGAACCACGCCATATTTTGCTTCATTGATGGATCCGGAAGACCCAGAGTGCCCGATTCGCAAACAGGTGATCCCTTCGAAGCTTGAGATGCAGAACAAGTTTGGGATGGAAGACTACCTGATCTGGAAGGAAAATCGCGCCACTGAAGAGGTGCGTCCCGACAGTATCGCGCGCCAGTATGAAGATAGGGTGGCTTTTACCGTTACCCAAGGGTGTGGGATCTATTGCCGCCACTGCTTTCGCAAGGAGCTTGTGGTGGACCAGAGTATGGAGCTGGACTTCAACGTGGATGAAGGGCTGGAGTGGATTGCAGCGCATCCCGAAGTGCGCGATGTGCTCATCAACGGGGGGGATCCGTTCCTTCTCGATGATG
>JAQUDG010000056.1 GCA_028685815.1 Desulfuromonas sp. | reverse complement strand
AGGCGACCTTGGCTTTGAACTCGGCAGAGTAGCGTGTACGTTTAGTCTTGCTCATCGGGTGGTTCCTCCTTCGTCAGTGTTCGGCTACCCACCTTAATACACTGTCCGATTTTGGGGGACCACCTCTAATGGGTCTTCTTTTCGTCCCTGCGACAGGGTGCGCATTTGTAATAGGAACCCCAGCCACGAGAAGATGTCTGAACTTTTCTGCGTGCAGAAACAGTGCACAGGCAAAACACGAGTGGTTTTTCAGTTGCGTAAAAACACCACCAGAGCTCCGTCGCCGCCATATTGTTTCGGGGCTCTGCCCCACTCTACCACCCAGGCGCTAGCCTTGGTGCGCAAATAGGTCTCTATATCACTGCGCAATACAGGTTCGCCCCCTTTTGACCCCTGCCCGCGCCCAGTAATTATTAGGACGGTTTTCATCTTCGCTAGATGGCGATTCTGCAGAAATACGCGCACTTTCTTACGCGCCTCTTCGCGATAACAGCCATGCAGGTCTAAAGTGGCTTCGGGGCGTAGGCGACCTTTACGCAGCTGGCGCATACGTTGTGCAACACCGGTCTGCTGCTCTGAGGTTTCAGTATCTGGATAGCTATCATTGAACACAGCATCCATTTGCCCCAGATGGTGCAGAAACAGGTCCTCGTCACTAAGCTCATCCGCAATAAAACTGCTAACCTTTTTTACCGTTTCAACTTGCCCTTTCGTGTACATCTCGCCCATATCGCCGACAAAAAGGTTGTCCTGATCCTCTAGGCGGTGCACGCCGATGCTCCCCATCTCGGTGGTAAAATCGGCATCTTTTGCCGGTTCTGGGGCCCTTGTCGGTTCCGGTTTCGGCTCGGTCCGCTGGGGCTTTACTCTGCTGTCCTCTGAAGGTGGCGTAGAAACACAAAGCCCCTTCATAGAGCTGAAGGGGCTTGATTTAAATGCCTGCTTATTAGTCTGCTTATTTGATTTGTCGGCGCGCTTGTCGGCACCTTTTTTTTCTGACATAACCTTACTTCCCTGCCCTGAATTACTCGGTGCAAAAACTAGTTTCGCGCCACACTCTACATGCGGGGCATTTTGCGACGACCTTGAATCGCCTTGGTCTGTTTTTTTACGATGGCACCGGTTTTTTCTAAATGAAACTGGTACCAGAAGTCGCCATACCCATCCATCTTCATGCGCTTATTATTCTGCACTGCGGCCAGAGAAGCCACCAGCCGCTCATCACCGCCGGTTTTCTTTATTCCCTTCTCAAGCACACTTTCTGCCTTCTTTTTGTCGCCAATTTTGTCCAGACAAAACCCGTACAGGTTCCAGATAAAGGGCTCCTTACGATTAGCCGTCACCGCTTTTTCAAACGCATTTATCATCTTTGCCGGTTTGTTACGCTTCATGTAGCTTACCGCCAACATACACATGGCTACCCAGTGCTTGACAAACGCTTTTTCTAAATACGGCAGTGCTTTGGCGAATTCGCGCCGAATGTACAATATCGTCCCGATCTGCGCGTCGAGCTGGCCTTTAACGTAAAATTGCCATTTAGCGTATTTGTAACCTTTTTTAAGGGTCGCAACAGCTTTTTCACCACGGTTGCCCTGCAGGTCTTTCTGTGCTGTTTCGACCAAGGCGGTCACTTTTTTCATGGTGTTGCGCGAAAGCAGAAAATATATCAGCATAAACAGCACTATCGAAACCAGGCTGCAGTAGATCATATCCCAGCCATACACCATCCGTAGCGGTACCGCTGCCAAGGTTGAAAACACAAAAGCAATCAAAAAATTGAGCATGGAAAATTAGCACCTTTCCTTATTAGAGCAAAATACCGAGATTTACAAACGCATGACTTTATCAATGCGCCGCACGAAAGTCAAAGCATTCCAAGGGCCTGACACCCTATTTAAGATCTCCCTGAGGCTCGCACAGAAGCTATCTTGAGGGTCAATTCGTCACCGGGCCGGATTATGTGGTTTTTCGCCAGATTGTTCCACTCACGGATTTTTTCGGCGTCAACAGAATACTGTCTACCGATATCCCACAGAGTATCGCCTTTGCGCACTTTGTACACAATCTGGCGTATGGGAGCGTAGCTCTCGTTCGAACGGGGTGACGGTGCAGTCACGAGTAGTTTTTGCCCCGGGCGCAATAGGTCGCTCCAACCTAAACGATTCCAGATTCTGAGCTGCTTTTCCGTTACCTGATTTTTGCGTGCTATCGACCATAAACTATCCCCGCTGCGCACCGTATAGCTGCGCCGCTGCGTGCGCGCATAGTCGTCTTCGAGTTCAGCCATAGGAACGGATGAATACTCTTGGTGCAGCGGTAGAATTAAATTCTGCCCGATCTGTAGTCTGCGTGGATCCTTGATCCGATTCAGGTCCATAATGTCAGCGACACGGATGTTATAGCGCTGCGCCAGCAAACCCAGGCTCTCACCGGCTTTAAGTTCATGGCGACGATAACGGTTTCTTTCCTGGGGCGGTATTTGCGCATAACGCTCAGCAAAACCATGAGCGACACCTGGAGGTACCCGCAGGACATACTGTTTCTCACCAGGGGGAGAACACCAACGTTTCAATTCAGGATTAAGCTCTTTAAGGATTGAATAGTCGGCCCCGGTAAGCTCCGCCACCACTTCAAGATCGGTAGGATGCGAAAGGATTACCGTATCAAATGCAAGGGGATCGGCATACTTGAGTTGGGTAAAACCGAAACGCTCTGGCTCCTTGCTAATAATGATGGCGGCCATAAGCTTAGGAATGTAGCCCTTGGTTTCACTGCGCAAATAACTGCCCTGCGCCAGTTGCCAGAAATCCCGCGTACCGTGATGGCGAATGGCGCCGCGCATTTTGCCAGGACCGGCATTATAAGCAGCCACAGCCAGATACCAGTCACCGTCAAAAAGGGTGTGCAAGTCACTCAGATACTGCGCTGCAGCTCTGGTGGCTTTTTCGACATCGCGGCGTTCATCCCGCCACCAATCATTCTCGAGCCCGTACATACGCCCGGTTGATTCAATGAATTGCCAATACCCTACCGCATTAGCCCAACTGTGGGCATTGCTAGTAAAGCCCGACTCGACTAAGGCCAGCATTACCAGATCTTGCGGTAAACCAGCTTCGGCAAAGGTCTGCTGCATCAGGGACATATATCTCCCCGAGCGCTCTAGCCACAGTTGAAACGATTTGCGCCCTGGACCGCTGCTATAATAATCGAGCAACTCTTCAACTTGAGCATTTATGACCACGGGGAAATCGTAGAGTGGCTCACTGTCTTCCTGCGCGCCAGCACTATCTAGTGATGCACTTGCGCTGGCATGGTTTGTCGGCTTTTCAGATACCTTAAAAGCCCCAGAATCCGCCTCAACTTTGGTTTTCTTGCCCTCGTTTTTCTTACTTACCAACGCCACATTATCGGTGGAGACCAGCGTATCGTCCTCGACATCCCCAGCAATGGCGGGCGTGGCAGACACTCGATCCGACTGCAACGTTGCGCAGCCGTATACACAGCTACAAAGAACAGCTATACCAATAAATATAAGTCTTATCGAATCTTTACGCATACCATATCCAGTCGAATATCAGCGTTAATACGCCGTTGCGGCACCTTGAAAATACAGTGAAAAACCCATAACCGCGCATTCTTATTTAACCCAGAACTTCACCACGCTTGCGGTTGGAGCCGCAAAGAGTAGACGTTATATAAAACCAACCTATCAGTCAATATTTTCAAACGCCTCTTCATGTGGCCAAAACCGAGTCTGGAGCGCCTCCATAAGGGGTCCAAAGCTAGAGCGCTCGTGTGCACATACCGCTACCGCAGCAAAGCGCCGACTGAGCTCTTCACTCTCACCCTGATTCAGGCGGTCGGTCTTGTTGAACACCAGCAATCTAGGGATATGGGCAAAGTTCAAATCTGCGAGAATTTTGTCCACTGCTTCGATATGTTCTTCAAAACATGGATCGGAGATATCCACCACCTGCAGGAGCAGATCCGCGTCTTCGAGTTCCTCCAACGTAGCTTTGAAGGCTCCCATCAGGCTGGGGGGGAGATCGCGAATAAAGCCTACGGTATCGGTGATGATCACTTCACGATCAAGAGGAAAACGCAGGCGCCGGGTGGCGGTATCGAGGGTGGCAAAGAGCTTATCTTCAGCGAGGACATCGCTGCTGGTAAGGGCATTGAGCAGGGTGGATTTGCCCGCGTTGGTATACCCGACAATGGAGACGATGGGGACATTAGCGCGGATGCGGCGCTGGCGCCGTTGCAGGCGACTGCTCGACATTTTCTTCAGGCGCTTTTCTAAATGACTTATGCGGTCACGAATCCGGCGCCGATCAGTTTCCAGCTTGGTTTCACCAGGGCCTCGCCCCCCTATCCCACCCATCAAGCGCGACATTTCAGTCCCTTTACCACTTAGGCGCGGGAGGATATATTTGAGCTGGGCCAGCTCCACCTGCACCTTCCCATCCATAGTGTGCGCGCGGCTGGCAAAGATATCTAGAATCAACTGAGAACGGTCGATTGTCTTTAGTTCGGTAAGGGCGGAGATGGAACGTACTTGAGTTGGAGTGAGATTCTGGTCAAAAATCAAAAGGGTTGCGCGTTGCTGCAAGGCGCTTATAACCACTTCCTTTAGTTTCCCCTCTCCCATGAGAAAACGGGGGTTGATTCGACTTGGGCGTTGTATCACGGTTCCCAGCACGGTTACACCTGCTGTACGCGCTAACTCCTGCAATTCCGTCAGGGAATTTTCAATAGCGTTTTTTGCCTGCTTACTTACCGAGATAAGTAGAGCACGCTCGTTTGGATCCGACAGATCGATGGTTTCAGCAGCACTGCGCTCAAGTTCAGTCGCCAGTGCCGTAAGAAAAGCCTTAAGATCCAGCTCAAGGGTGTGAAAATCTTTCAGTTCGTGTTGTTCTACCTGCAGCTGCTGCGGGTTGGGGGGAAGCAGATGCGCATAATAGAAGCCCTGGGGTGCACCTTCTGCATCGACACCGATAGCCGCTACGAGATCGAGGCGCAGTAAAGACAGATCCGTCAGGTCATCTTGGGAGAGGGGTTCATTCTTCAGATGGGTATGGATGTAGCGTAGCCCGCGCAGTCCACTGCGCCCGAGCGCATATCCACTTAAATCTGGCAGGACAATTTCACGATCAGTCCCAATAATTACATGTTGGATGCTGCCACTGCGATCCACCAGAACTCCTATCTGGCGGTTCAACTCACGCGCAAGGCCACACATGAAGCTGGCAAGTTCTGCCGAAATCACCTCATTAGGCGAGATTTGGCGCCGCTGAATCCGTTCCAACGCCTTTAGTTGTGCGGCTTTTAAGCCACTTGTGTTGCCATGCAGCATAAATCAGCCTTTACCTCAAAGTACAAAAAGGGGCCCAAAAGCCCCTTTTTATCTGAAAAACTGTCCCTGATGTGCAGCAGGAGCATCAGGCGCTCACAACCGTACTAAAACCTGCATCCACAAAGTGAACTTCACCTGTCACGCCGCTACCAAGGTCAGAGAGTAAGTAAACGGAACTTTTGCCTACCTCTCCCTGGGTGACAGTGCGGCGCAGCGGCGCATAGTCGTCCATAAGTTTAACCTTGGAGCGAAAATTTGCAATCCCAGATGCAGCCAAGGTACGAATCGGACCGGCAGAGATGGCGTTAACCCGGATCTGTTGTGGGCCAAGTTCCGCCGCGAGATAGCGTACCGACGCCTCCAGTGCTGCTTTAGCGACTCCCATAACGTTGTAGTTAGGCACAGCGCGCTGTGCTCCGAGATAGGACAGGGTCAGGATACTGCCCCCGGCGCTCATCAAGGGTACGGCGCTGCGGGTAACCGCTACCAGAGAGTAAGCACTGATATCCATAGCCAATCTGAAGCCATCACGGCTTGTCTGACTAAAAGAATGCTTCAGGTCCTCACGATCCGCAAAAGCCACCGCATGGACCACAAAGTCAATGTTGCCCCACTGCTTACGCAGCTCTTCGAAGACCGCTTCGATATCCTCATCCTTGCTCACATCGCAGGGGAGAATCACCTTGGAGCCAAGTTGCTCTGCCAAGGGGCGCACCCGCTTTTCCAGCGATTCGTTCAAGTAGGTAAACGCCAACTCAGCACCATGCTCACTAAGCTGCTGGGCGATGCCCCACGCAATACTCATATCGTTTGCTACACCGAAAACAATGCCACGCTTGCCACTCATTAATCCCATAGACTTTACATTCTCCGTACAGATAATAGACTTAGTTTTTTATGTGTGAAGCACGCTTATCTAGCAGATTAAAGGGGGGAAATCAAGCTCGCACTGCCCCGGCGTAGAGATTGGGAACATTTCAAGGGGGCTATGTCTGGGGGATAAAAGGTTGCAGCATCTGCTTGAGAGTTTCAAGAGGACGCGCACCTCTTACCACCTGACCGTCTGGCAAAACCATGCTCGGGGTTGAATTTAATTTCCACTTGCGCGCAAATGTTTCTATCGCGTCCACCCCAGTGCTGTCACAGGGGGCAAGTTTTTCCATGAGATTTGTGTCGCCCTGTGAGTCATAGGCCGCGCGCAACATCTGCGCCGAATTGCTGCACCCTAAGGCTGCCGCCAACTTTTTATCCATCATGATGGGGAGCAGATGGATCTGTACCTTGATTTCGGGGGTAGTCGCCACCAATTTTTCAAGATCTTGGTGCAAGATTTTGCAGTAAGAACAACGCACATCGGTAAATACATGTAGCACTACCGGAGCCGAAGCGGCTCCTAGGGTAATCGCTCCCGCCGTGGGGATCTGTTCCACGTCTACCCTATGATCTATATTGGCTCCATCTTTTATCCGGATGACATTGCCGGCAATTATATATTTCTTGGAAAAATCTATATACACGCTGAATGGACTACCCTGAGCCTCACCATCAACCCGCCACAGTCCTCCAACCTCGGAAAAGTTAACCGAATTTATTTTGTCCGCACCGGGTGGAAGCAATTTAAGTGCTTCTTGTGCATCAAGACTATGGCAATCACGACATTCCCCAGCACCGCACCCACCTTCACCAAACGCCAGCACTACCGTGGGCATACACACCAAAAACAGCAGGAATACGCCAGAAACCAACCGCCCCTGCTGTATCCATAAACTATGTGCTACCTTCATCTTAATCGCAGTGAAACCAATACTGTGCATACCCATTTCCCTCCTGCAGGATTCATATCGATATAAATATAGAGACGATGTCTTGGAACAGTTACATTGGTGATTTATATGCTGATTTGGTATGGCAGTTTATACGCCTTATGGCAATATATAAACTCAAACAACCGCGCGAAAGCGTACAACCTAAAAAGATAGCAGAGATAGTGGCAAAATGACATAGGTTCGTGTACTTTGGCTGGTTGCTAGTTTGCTTACCTTGCGCAGCATCCGCCAAGATGACCCCATGCTGACTGGGTTAGCTTTTAACCAACCCAGCAATCACAATAGGAATTGAAACCATATGTCAAAATCAATCGCACTCCCCGCCGGATTTACCTTGGCACAGTCCATCATGCTTGAAGAGATCAATGTCAAGCTCATCCAGTTTAAGCACGAGCGCACCGGCGCGCGTTTTGTTCATCTGGAATGTGACGACAACAACAATATGTTTGGCGTGGCCTTTAAAACCCCACCGGAAGACTCTAGCGGCATTGCTCATATCCTGGAGCACACCGCCCTGTGTGGCTCAAAGAATTATCCGGTGCGCGATCCTTTCTTCAGTATGCTCAAACGCAGCCTGAATAGTTTTATGAACGCCTTTACCTCCAGCGACTGGACCTGCTACCCCTTCTCGAGCCAGAATCGCAAGGACTTCTCCAACCTGCTCGGTATCTATCTAGACGCAGCATTCTTTCCATTGCTGCGCGAGCAAGATTTTGCCCAGGAAGGGCATCGACTGGAGTTTAGTGAGGCGGACAACCCCAACAGTGCCCTGGAATTCAAGGGGGTTGTGTATAACGAGATGAAGGGGGCTATGGCAGATTCTGCCAGTCTCCTCGGGCGGCGCACAACCAAACATCTGTACCCCACCACCTGCTATCGGCACAACTCCGGCGGCGAACCGGAGAATATCCCGGACCTCACCTGGGAGGACCTGAAGGACTTTCATGCGCGCTACTATCATCCAAGCAATGCATGCTTTTTTACCTATGGAAATTTCCCGTTAAACACCCATCTGGAGCGCATTGACCAGCAGGTGCTGCAACATTTCGAGGCTATCACCGTCAACAGCGAGGTCCCACCGGAGCCCCACAGAGACCAGCCTATCTTTGCACAGGAGACCTTTCCGCTGGATCCTAGCGAAGACACTGCGGGTAAAACCATGGTGCACACAGCCTGGCTCACCAATGATATCTCCGACAGCTATACGCGCCTGTGCATGACCCTGCTCTCGCAGCTGCTCCTGGGGAACCCTGGCTCGCCGCTATATAAGGCGTTGCTTGATTCTGGCCTGGGGAAAAACCTCACCCCCGGATGCGGCTATCACGATGATTTTCGCACCACCTGCTTTGCCGTCGGTCTGCAAGGCACCGAACCCGAGCAAGCCGAAGCGATCCAAGCCTGCATCACCGACACCCTAAAAACTATCGTCGCGCAAGGTTTCAGCCGCGAACGGATCGATGCCGCTATTCACCGCATGGAACTATCCAATCGTGAAGTCAGCGGCGGATCTTACCCATATTCCATCACCTTATTGCTGCGGATTATGGGCCCATGGCTGCACTGTGATGACCCGGTATCGGCGCTAAAGTTTGACACCAATTTCGAACGTCTGCGCGCGGAAGTAGATGCGGGGGGCTTTTTTGAAGGGCTAATTCAACGCTGGCTGCTGGATAATCAGCATCGAGTGACTCTGTGTCTGCGTCCAGATCATGAACAGGGACAGCGCGAGCAGGAACAGGAACGCCAGCGTTTGGAAAAAATCAGCGCGGCGCTTAGCCCAGAGCAGCGCCAAACGCTGCTTGAGCAGGCGCGTAAGCTGCAGCAAAACCAGGATCAGATCGAAGACATCTCTTGTCTACCCGATCTGGAAATGGAGGATATTGACCCGACGGAGCCTCTGGTTGAAACCGATGCGTGCCCCGTAGCGCAACTCCAACTAAAGTGTTTCGTCCAGCCCACCAATGGCCTCAGCTATGTAGATATTTACTTCCCATGCGCGCATATTGATGCAGATCTGGTGGCGTATGTGCCTCTGTTTTGCAGCATGCTCACTCAAGTCGGCACCGCCCGCTATAGTTATGTGGAGATGGCTGAACGCATGGAGGCCAGCACCGGCGGAATTTCATTCGGTGCCAGCGTAATGAACAATATTGAGAATCTGGACACGGCCAGCGCTTGGCTCCGCGTGAGAGCCAAGGCGTTGACTCGCAATGCCGGGCCCATGTGCACGATTCTCACAGAATTGTGCACCGAAGCTGATTTCAGCGACACCCAACGGTTGGCCACCGTGATCGGGCAAATTAAAAGCTCCATGGAAAATTCGATCCCTGGCTCAGGGCACAGTTTTGCGGCCCAAGCTGGTGCAGCACACCTGACTCCGGCGGCGTACATGCGCGAGCAATGGGGTGGACTGACACAGTTGAAGCATATCAAGCAGTTGGCGGAAATCCCGCAGGAACAACTGGATGCTACTGCGGCTATCCTTGCGCGTTTGCGCACCCAGCTTTTTGAGCGCGCCGCCATGCAAGCTGCTATAACGGCCGAAGCTGAACACCTGGACAGCACCGCTGCTGCACTTACCACCTTCATAGCAGCCCTGCCCCACGGCAAAGCGCACTCCGCAAAAACACAAAAACCATTCACTCCAATGGCGGCGGAATTGGGCTGGGCCACCTCGATACCAGTATCGTACGTGACCCGCAGCTTTCGCACGGTTCCTTACTGCAATCCAGATACGGTGGTACTAAATGTTCTAGCGACGCTGTTGCGGGCAAACTTTCTTCACCGCGAAATCCGCGAAAAGGGAGGTGCATATGGAGGGATGGCCTCGAACAGTAGCGACGGCGGTATCTTCGCTATGCTCTCCTACCGTGATCCACACCTAGAGCGCACGTTGCAAGTATTCGAGCAAGCGCTTGAATGGGTAAAAAAGGGAGAGTTCGGCGCCCAGGAGATCAAAGAAGCGGTGCTGTCGGTGTTCAGCAGCCGCGATCGGCCCAAGTCTCCAGCTGGGAAGGGTGCGGCAGAATTTGCCTGCCACATACAGGGAGTGAGTCATGCGCTGCGTCAGCAATTCCGCGCCAACCTGCTCAAGGTTACCAAAGAAGATCTTGTTCGCGTGGCTGAAACCTACCTAAGCCCAAGCTCTGCTGGGACCTCCCGAAGCCTTGAAGCTGTCTCAATTATTTCGAGTGAGGAAAAGCTACGCAACAGCGCCGCAACACTGGCACATTTGGATATTAAGCGCATCTAGGTGATCCTAAACGCCATTAATTTCCAACCTCATCGTGCTATGCAAACAAGGCCCTTTGTCGTCACCAGTAGCGACAAAAGGGCCTTGTAGTTTTTTCTCAAGGTGCGAATTCTTCTCTACTCTTGTTCGTCATCCTTAGCATGCGCCTCTGCCCGGTTTCGCCAAGCCTCAACCACCTTTTCGTCCATGGAACGCACATGCAGACTCTGCTGCGGGAATGGAATTTCAATACCTTCGGCAGCAAAACGTTTATATAAGGCGATACCCACCTCGCTGAACACGGGCAGGCGGTAATCTAGATTGTTGAGCCAAATACGCAGTTTAAAGTTGAGCGCACTCTCACCAAATCCAACAAAAACCGCCGAAGGGGACGGACTATTCGCCGTATTGGGATGTTTGCGTGCCTCATCTTCGAGGATAACCAAGACCTTCTCCATATCTGAACCATAGGCCGTGCGGACATCCATCACGACACGCAACTGTGAATTGGAATGGGTCAGGTTAATCACTTTCTGAGAAATAAGTTCTCTATTTGGAACGATCAACTCGGCCTTATCGAAATTTTCTACGATAGTGGAGCGCAGGCCAATATGGCGTACCACGGCCCACTCTCCATCCAGAACGATGGTGTCGCCTTTGCGGATGGGACGCTCAAACAACAAAATGATGCCGCTGATAAAGTTGTTCACAATATCCTGTAGCCCAAAGCCAATACCGATACTCAGGGCTCCGGCAATTACCGCAACATTCTTTAATCCGATCCCGGCAGCACTGAAAGAGAACATTACCCCGCAAAAAACGATGAAGTAGTGCATCAGAGTATTGATGGAATCACGCGCGCCAGAATCAATAAATCTTGGGCCAATCTTGCCGGTGTTGAACATGGAACGCACAAACCACGATAGAACTAAACCGCCATATAAAATGGCCGCGATTTCAATTAAGGTTACCAGGTTGAGGTGCAGGCCACTTATTTCGATTCCGGTATAGCCAACCTTCTCCCACACTGAGGCGATGCTGCTGCTGCCCGTCCAGATTTGTATCAGCGCCAGCAGGGCATTACCGATTACCACTAATGTGATAATGGCGTTCACTTGCGCCTTAAATACTTTCCCAAAATGGCGAAAAAAATGGATGCGCCTAGTTTTATGATGATTGACCGCAAAATTGACCCCACCCTGGGCCAGTTTAATCACCATCGTAACCACTAGAGCCATGAAGACGGTCTTGAAGCTGGCATCGACCAAACGCGAAGACAGATTGCTGTACCCGCCGATCTGCGCCAACAAGGAAACCAAGGATATCCCTACCCCTATGCGTTCTGCTGCGACTATGCCCCAATGATCTTGTTGTTTTCGACTCAGGGCGCAGTGGCGCACAAGCAACAAAAACAGCACCAACGAAAGAGACGCAATAAACACGCGCATCAGTGGCATAGGCAGATTTATTATCTGCATGAACAAGGTCAGCAGATAGGTGCCGCCCAGCAACCAGACCATGTTGCGCAGATGCTTTTGTTTAATTATTCCGGTCACCAGCACACTGGCGCTTAAAACCATCAAGAGCGCCAAGTAAAAGCGCATTATCAAACTGGGGGTCGTATACACAGAC
Organism: Desulfuromonas sp.; assembly: GCA_028685815.1. Taxonomy (GTDB): domain Bacteria; phylum Desulfobacterota; class Desulfuromonadia; order Desulfuromonadales; family Desulfuromonadaceae; genus JAIVHC01. The sequence continues at coordinate 4,581 of JAQUDG010000056.1, read as the reverse complement.
CCAAGGGGGACAACGGCGATAAAAACTCCGCTGGCCCAAGGATGTGCCATCAGAAAATCCCACTGTCGATCCTCCAGCGGATTTTTGGCGTACTGGCGTATGATGGATGCTGCTACCAGCACTATCAGAATCTGTGCAAGGATTACCCACCAGTCTGCGATTAATTCATCCACGATAAACCAATCAATCAGAGCGATTTCGCTAGCTGTGCGTCCAAACACCTCCCGATTAAACTGGGTGTAAAATGAGGTATTGAAAAACGACTCCGCCGTTTGGTGAAAGGTGGTGGAGCGCAGATTCTGCAACGCAGATTCAACCAGCTTAATGTGCGCGCGGTTGGCTTCAAGTAGGTCGATAAACTGCTTTTGTAGCGGGATATAGTCATTATTGAGCAAGACGATGTTTTCGCGCAGGCGAATATTTTCGTTCAGGACATTTCTGATATCTTCGTCGGAATAGGTTGAATCCTGTTTTTCAAGTTCAACGCTCCAATTCTGCCAATAATCATAGCGTTCGCGCCAACGCTTACGCATACTTTCAAGCTCGGAGGTCTGGTTTGAGATGCGCTCCATATCCCCCTGCAAGCTTTTGTTCTGGGTCTCCAGCAGAGTCATAATGCGTATCAGGCGCTCAAAACTCTGATCCTGCAGGTCTCCAGCTTCCTGCATTACGCCATTGAGCTCCTGCTGTTTTTTCTTCCGCGTTTCTAGAATAGTTTCCCATGCCGTACGATCGGTCAGCCCTTTTAACCTCTCCAGGTCGGCAGACATATTTCGCCGTGCTTCCCCCGCTTGGGGGACAACTTCTGCTATACCAGCAAATACCGGAGCTACTACAACCGCGGGTTGTTCTATAACTCCTTTTTCAGCCCAACCTTCAGCTGGATTCAGCAGAAATACTGCGCACCACAGCAGGACAAAACACTGAATAAGCCCAGAGCGAATTGAAATAACCATCGGTATCCTCATGTATAAGTGTGAAAACTACTCAAGACACGTCATCTGAACATCTATACGCAGATACTAACGTCCAAGCACGTCAATTTCAATTTCATCCGCGCGCAAAAACGAAGTGTATTCATCGATGGTCTCCTCCGCCTCCTCTTCAGCTGCCAGCATAGCCAGATGCAGCAGAGCATCGCCTTCGTAAGCCAGGGGCAGATTGAGGAGCGCGATTACTATCCCGCCAAAAGGGGCGAGAACCTCCTCTGATTCTTCCCCTAGGGGGGCGCTGAGGGTGCCCATCACCGCACCTTTCTCCACAATTGATCCCAGGCGCACAGAGCAGGAAAAAACTCCACTCATAGAGGCACGTACCCAGCTGCTTTTGTGGGTCACGATGGGTTCAAATTGCGCGGTGTGTTTTCGCGGGAGCAGCATTTTAGTATGGCGCATGAGACGCAAAATTCCCCGCAGACCAGTGCGAATTGCCGATTCATTGAAATACAGCGCCTCGCCCCCTTCAAACACTACCACCGGCTTCCCCAAGGACGATACGGCGCCGCGCAGAGATCCTTCGCGCAAGGGGGAATTAACAATAAGGGGGGCTCCAAAGGCCATGGCCAGTTCCCGAGTGGGTAGGTCATTGAGGTCGGCGCGCACCTGCGCCAGATTAGTACGGTAATTTGAACCCGTGTGCAAATCGATCCCGAAATCGCACCGAGTAGCGACATCGCGCATAAAGTGGAAGGCAAGGCGACCAGCAAGGGAACCCTTGGCAGAGCCCGGAAACGAGCGATTCAGGTCGCGCCTGTCAGGCAGATAGCGGGAACGATGGATAAAGCCGTACGGGTTCAGGAGCGGAAGCGCCAGTAGCGTTCCGCGCAGATCCTGCCGGCTTTTATGCTGTAACAGACGTCGAATGATCTCCACCCCGTTGATTTCATCGCCATGCACGGCGGCGCTGACAAACATCACCGGTCCCGGTCGGCGACCATTAACCACCTGCACCGGCAAGGTCATATCATTGTGGGTGTAAAGACGCGCAATATTGAGAGCAATGCTGGCACGAGTACCAGGCGCCACCTTCACTCCGCCAAATTCAAACGTCTGATTTTTACTCATCCCTTCCCCCGCGTTCGAGTTTTCCCTGGACGTGCCTGCTTGCTGACATAATTGATAATTGCGCTCGCCAGATCTTTTTGGGTGGCACTTTCGATCCCCTCAAGCCCTGGGGATGAATTCACCTCCATTACCACCGGACCATGGTTGGAGCGTAGCAGATCAACTCCGGCCACATTCAGCCCCATAATCCGGGCGGCTCTAGCCGCAGTGGAACGCTCTTCGGGGGTGAGTTTGGCGATGCTGGCACTGCCACCTCGATGCAAATTGGAACGAAACTCCCCTTGTTTACCCTGGCGTTTCATCGCTGCGACTACCTTGTCTCCGATAACAAAACAGCGGATATCGGCCCCTTTAGCCTCTTGGATAAATTCCTGTACCAGAATTTGCTCCTTGAGCCCGCGAAACGCTTCGATAACACTTTCAGCGGCTTGATTGGTCTCCGCTAGAACCACTCCGATCCCTTGAGTTCCTTCCAGCAATTTAACCACCAGCGGAGCGCCGCCAACAAGTTCGATTAAATCCTGGGTGTACTTGGTCGAGTGGGCGAATCCAGTCACCGGCAACCCAATACCGCGCCGGGCGAGCAGTTGCAAGCTGCGAAGCTTATCGCGCGAACGGCTGATAGCTACCGATTCGTTAACGCTGTAAACCCCCATCATCTCAAACTGGCGTACAACTGCGGTGCCATAGAAAGTGATAGAGGCTCCGATGCGTGGAATAATCGCATCAAAGTCTTTTAGTTCGCGCCCGCGATAATGAACCGTAGGGTTCTGGGTAGCGATGGTCATATAACAGCGCAAAGGATCGATTATATGCATCTCGTGCCCGAGTTTTTCGCCAGCTTCGAATAGGCGCTGAGTGGAATATAGGCCTTGGTTACGTGACAGAATACCTATTTTCATGAAGTAAAGCCTTCCTGTTTACAATATATGGGACAAAAGTGGGGATCAAAAAAAATAACAGAAAAACTATGTCAGCCACATTAGCAGTTGGAGCCGTTTGAAGACAGGCATCCATACACTAAATGGCACAAAAAGGTGATTAAATATTTGACAAGGGGTTGTTGGTACAGACTAGGTAAAATAAGCTGAATTTATTTAGGCTGAGAGTGAATTCTCCACACTCTTTTTCCCCTGCAGGTAGGAGCGTGTGGGGATTACTGCCATCCCCTTCAGTGCAGTGCGCCCGAGCAGCATCCTGAACTTCATATTATCACGATTGGTAAGGGTCATTTCGGCACGCCATATTCTACCTCCCAGTTCGATCTGGGTCTCTACGACGTAACGAATCTCCCGATGTCCGCCAGAATCGGTGACCGGGCGTATATCCTTAACCGGCAAAGAGCATATCACTTCGGTAGCGGTATCGCGCTGACGTGGATGAATACCAAAGCGTACCATATCCACCCCAGTAGCACCGACAAAGGGTTCCACAAAGAACGCATGCAGAGCCGAGGTTCTGGCCCCGGTATCGATTTTTGCCTTGAGGCGCTCGATTCCGAGCTCAGGCAGGCAAAGCCATTCGCGCCAGCCGAGATATATCAGCTTTTCAACGTTCTTTTCCGCAGCTGGGACGGGGTTGTTGCTTTGCATCTTCTTATGCACTCAATAAATGACTATGGATGTAATTAGGAGCTTGCCTGGCGTGGAGGTGACAATCTAGGTAGCGGGAGAGGCCAAAACTATACCAGCAGCGGAACTCCACCACGGCAGGGATAAAAAATCCAAGCATAAAAAATCCGCGTTATGCGCACTTATACAAGATGCACACAACACGGACAAACATACCCCATGTACGCGAACTGTCCACATTCATTTATCCTTAGCAAACATGGCAATTTCTATGGGTGAGCTACTATTTAAGCAACTGGTATTATTCCGGAACAACCGGAATCTTGGTGGTTTCCCCCCTATGGTTGCGCAGGGTATACTCCTCTTCCCCACGTTCGGCAATATAATAATCCGGCATGAGGGGAATTTTGCCGATATTGGTCGCCAGCACATACATCGGCTGTGCCATACCGGTGGTATGCCCACGCAGAGCATCATGAATTAGTTCAGCACCTTTTTCAATCGGGGTGCGGAAATGGTCGATGCCGGGCGCCGCTTCGCAGTAGAATACGTAGTACGGACGAATCCGCACGCGCAGCAGTTTCTGGTGCAATTCACGAAATACCGGGACATTGTCGTTGATCCCTTTTAAGAGCACCGCCTGATTGCCAACATTTACTCCGCACTGCATCAGATCGTAGACAGCTCTGGCAGTCTCTGCGGTAATCTCTTTTGGGTGGTTACACTGAGTGTTGAGCCAGATGGGCACCCTGTGGTTCCCGCTCAGCACCTTTTTCAGCCCCGCATCAATGCGCTGGGGCAACACGATCGGCGTTCTGGAGCCGAAGCGGATCATCTCGATGTGAGACAATTCGCGTAGCTTGCGAATCAGGTATTCAATTCTATCATCATCGAGAAGGAACGGATCACCCCCGGTGATGAGCACATCGCGCACTTCGGGATGCGCT
>JAQUDG010000055.1 GCA_028685815.1 Desulfuromonas sp. | reverse complement strand
TTGGTGTTTGCAGGTCCGTTTCTGCGCTATCCAACGCGCGCCGAGGTTCAGCGGGCCCCTTCTTGCACGGAGAATAAAATCATGAAAAATGTCCGCACCCTTTCTAATCCGGCACACATTATGGAAGCAGCAACCCCTGAAGCCTTTGCCTACCGCGAGCGCATTAAACATTCGATTCAAGCAGTCGAAAAATACCAGCACCGCAGGGTTAATAAGCACCGGGCGGAGATGAAACTGATAGAACGAGGGCTGCAAACCCTGCCGCCGCTAAATAGTGTTCTCGACGCCCCTTGCGGCATCGGGCGCGCCTGCCTACTGCTGGCGGAAAAAGGATATGACGTAACTGGAGTAGACCTGGGTGAAGCCGCTATCATGGCCGCACGCACTGCCGTAGAGGTTGCGCGAGCCAATGTGACTATTGAACAAGCGGACCTTGAGCAACTGCCCTACGATGATGCCAGCTTCGATGCTTGTCTGTGCTTTCGCTTTATTCACCATTTGCCGACAGCCGAAATACGGGAACAGATCATCGCAGAATTGTGCCGCGTAACACGCCAATTTGTGTTGATTTCCTACCTCAACCCACTCTCCGTCACCAGCATCCGCCGCAGCATCAGAGAAAGCTTCGGAGGCAAACCCTCTGTCCAGCATCGCATATCACTGGGCGAACTCGTACAGCACTTCGAACATCAAGGATTCAGTCTGCATCAAGATTTAGCGCAACTACCGCTGCTCCACAGCCTGCACCTAGCGGTCTTTAAACGCGACCGACACCTCACGTGCTAAGATCCAGCCCTCTCGCCCGGGGCAGCAGTGATTTAGGTACATGTTGCCGTCCAACCGAAAAGGGAACACTTGCATGAAATGTCTTATTCCGTCCAAAAAAACGCTGCTGGCCGGCTCTCTCCTGCTAGTCATGCTGGGCGTTCTGGTGGGAGGTTGGGGAGGTTACCGTCATTTTGCACCGGTATCAGCCGCTAAAGGCTGGCACTATCGCGTATTTAAAGATGCTATTGATGGGGTCAGCGCTTTAGCCATCATGGGCGACGGCTCACTGTATTTTACCCAGGAATTTGGCAATGAAAAAGGTACGCTGCTGCGCTTAGAAGCCGATGGTAGTGTCTGCTGTGCACTGAACCAACTTTCAAAGCCCGATGGCCTAGCTACGTTCCGAAGCAATCTTCTTATCAGCCAGGAAGGGGGACACCGCCCCCTGCTTATACTGAACGGCACCGACACCTCACCGTTATTCTGGGCGGAAAACCTTGAGGGCATCGCCAGCGACGAAACCTTTATCTACGCCGTGGAAGACTTGCCACAGGGACGACTGTTACAGTTCGACCCAGTGAACGATCAACTAAAGGTGCTGCGTTCCGGCCTACATGAGCCAGAAGGGCTATGCATCACTCCCGACGGACACCTCTTCTATACCGAAAAAGGTCTAGGCACGGTAAAACAGTGGAACCCCCACGACCCTGACCGCATCGTGCTGGCGGGCCTGAACCAACCCGGCTTTGTGTGTTGGAGCGAAGCCGGACTGTGGATCACCGAAGACGCCACCCACGGCGCGCGCCTGTTGTTGATTAAAAACAACGGCACACTACAGGTGATACTCAAACACCTGCGCTCTGCCCAAACCCTGTTACCGCTGGATAACGGCCACTACCTGCTGGCGGAGCAGGGTCGGGATCGGATTCTGGAGATTATTCCTGCTGAAGTTAAGAAATAATATGAGACAGGAGAATTTCGGGCCGATGATGCTGGCTATGAATAAGGGTGAGAAGATATGCGGTGACTGCGCAGACTAAACCACCAAGCATCACTACTGACAAAGTCATGTCTGATCCATCCCCGCATCTGTGCGGCTGCTATGTGGATCGTCAGCGTCATTTGTGCTCCGCGTTTTGTGGTGCTATATATATATCGAGGATTCGTTGATCAGCTCGGCCACAGGCTGCCGACCCCTTTGACCTGATGGTCACTGATGAGGGCTAGCGGGGGTGCCGACCCGCCAAGATCATCGAATCCTTTTATTTTACGAATATCCCGCGTATTCGGTTTATCCTCGCGTAGGCAAGGATCCAGCGTCCGTGCAACTATCTGGATCCCGCCTGCGCGGGAATGACGAGTTAGATTTGCAGACAATACACAAGAGACACGGCACACCATGCCCACAGTCGGTTGTCGGAGCTGCCCGCAAATCAACTCCCCCTGCGCCAATATTTAATTCCAGAGAATTACGAAAATCGCCGCTATAAAAAACTTGGTTCTACTTGCCTTTGTTCTCTACCGAACTTCGGCTTTCCATTGGACAATGCGACTTTCTAACCACCGGCAACCCTAAAACTATGGCAACAAATAATCTTGCAGGTTTGTTTTCCCATATTCAATAGTGGCGCTACTATCCTTGATTTGCTTGGCTATTTGAGCCATTAGCATTTTCACCCCAGGGCTTTTTTCTGGATCGGTTAAGGGCAATAAGCGCACAGTTAAGCTGGTGTCTTTTTGGGATAACTGGATAAAGAAACTCTGGTTTTTACAGTTCTCAATAGCTAACGACTCGATCAATGCAGTGGTGCCTGCGGCATTGATATATCTATCCCCCAGTTTAAGAATGCCGTTGTCGATTTTTAAGGCAAATGGCTCTAACGCCTGAAACAGTTGTGGGGTTAGTTGGGCTTTTTCAAGTACAACGTGGGGCATAAAATTCTCCTTGGGTTTAGTTTTCGTGAAAATCATGCAGAGGATCAACTACTAACGTAACTAGATCGGCAATAGAGTATTACCGCCATTGAAGGGTAAGTCGACTAATGACATCTTTGTTTGCCATTCTAGTCGAAGAATCTGCAGGGGGATACTTGCTGGGCAAAGCAACGTAAGGTGTTTTCACTCAGAGGCTTAACTGTGGGCAGAGATGTGAGACTGCTTGCAGCGTTCTTAGTTCTAAAATCTTTACGTTCCACTGGAAAGTTTCAAACCCACAATCCCAGCCACGATAAGGGCAACACTGAGCAAACGCCCGATGTTGGCCAGCTCACCAAACAGGATGGCGCCGCAAATTACCGCCCCCACCGCTCCGATACCGACCCATACGCTGTAGGCTGTGCCTACTGGGAGATGGCGCACGGCGATGCTGAGCAGCCACACACTTACGGTCATGGAGCTGAGGGTGAGGACGGTGGGGACTAGACGAGTAAATCCTTCGGTATATTTGAGGCCGACGGCCCAGCCGACTTCAAACATGCCAGCTATTATTAAAATCAACCACGGCATAAGCTAGCCTTCAAGTTTTTGTAAACAGATGCGTATTTCACAATCAACTGCGCCCCCGTTGAGCTTGCTGTTTTTCACGTTCTTCAATTTCTACGAGGATCTCCAGATAGAGTTCGTAGCGTTCTCTTCTAAGCATCTCCACGTCTACGGCGGCTATGATGCTACAGCCCGGCTCGTTGCGATGACGACAGTTACGAAATTTGCACGGAGTTTGTCCCAGAATGGAAGAGAAGCCCGGATACCAGTACGCGAGGTCTTCGCTGCTCACATCCACCGGGCTGAAGTCACGAAAGCCGGGGGTATCCACCAATTCTCCGCCATCTGGAAGGGTAATCAGGGTGGAGACGCTGGTGACGTGGCAGCCATGCTGATCTTGATTGAGCTGGCCTACGGCGAGGTCGAGTTCGGGCGCTAAGGCGTTGAGCAATGAGCTTTTGCCTGCACCGGAAACCCCGACAAACACGGTGCGCCCGGCAGTAGATAGGTGCTGGCGCAATGCTTCGAGGTTCTGTTTTTCGCTGGCACTGACACACACAATTTGAGCCAGGGCAGAAAACTCCTCTTCTATTTTTTCGCGTAATAGACTGGTTGCAGGCAGGTCGATCTTATTCAGGACGATAAAGGGCTTCAACCCCGCAGCATAGGCGGCCACCAGTATCCGCTCTACAAAGCCCGGCGGGGTTTGGGGCACGGAGGTTACCACGATTCCTAAACTGTCGAGGTTGGCTGCCAAGGGGCGTGGTTTGCCGGAGTTATCCATACGGGTGAGCAAGGTGCGGCGCGGCAGGCGTTCAAGCTGGTCAGCCTCACAGATGCTGACACAGTCTCCCACTACATGACCGGAGCTGCGTTTTACGTGGGCTAAATGGGTGGAACCGTCAGGAAAGCGAATCAGAACTTTTACGCCAAAGTGGCTTACTATGACCGCTTCCCGCTCGGAGCGGGGCGTTGATGGGGAGGATTTTTTCTTCATTTATGCCGGATGCCGGTGCTCATTCTTTATGGCCGATATGTATGGACTTGCGCCCGTTTTGTTGGGGGAAGGTACAAGAGCCGGACCTACCTAGCAAGCCCGGCTCTTGTATGTACTACATTTTCAGGCTGTCTATCAAGCCTGCTCCAACGCTTTCTGCATCGCTTGCCCCATCCCTGTTGGGCTGGTGGCCACGATAACGCCGCCATCATTCAGGGCTGCGATTTTATCTTCAGCGCGTCCCTTGCCACCGCTAATAATGGCTCCGGCATGCCCCATGCGTCTGCCTGGAGGGGCAGTCAGCCCCGCAATAAATGCAGCTACTGGCTTACGCATATGCTTCTTGATCCATGCTGCAGCTTCTTCTTCGGCGGTTCCGCCGATCTCGCCGATCAGCAGTACCCCTTCGGTATCTGGGTCTTCGTTGAATTTCTGCAGCACGTCGATGAACTTCATCCCGATGATTGGATCACCTCCAATACCGACGCAGGTTGATTGCCCGAGCCCGGCGTCGGTAAGCTGCTTAACCGCTTCGTAGGTGAGGGTACCGCTACGCGACACCACCCCTATTTTGCCCGGTTTGTGAATATACCCGGGCATGATGCCAACCTTGCACACCCCGGGGGTGATGAGTCCGGGGCAGTTGGGCCCGACTAGCAAGGTTTTGCTGTCTGCCACCACTTGGCGTGCCATCACCATATCGGTTACCGGCACCCCTTCGGTAATACATACCACTAGATCGACCTGCGCTTCACACGCTTCGAGGATCGCATCTGCAGCCCCCGGCGGGGGGACAAAAATCATAGACACGTTGCCCCCGGTGACCCGCACCGCCTCTTCCATGGTGTCAAACACGGGGATCCCATCTACGTGAATTCCTCCCTTACCTGGAGTTACGCCCCCCACAATATTGGTGCCGTAGGCTTTACATTCGCGTGCGTGAAACAAACCAGTTCTACCAGTAATCCCTTGAACAATAACCTTACTCTTTGCATCTATTAAAATGGACATGCTGCCCTCCGTAGCGTTGTATTATTCTGCCTCTTCTGCGGCTTCGGCTTCCTTAAGCATGGCAACAATAAGCTGCGCGCCTTCGCCGAGGAAGTCTGCGGTCTGGACGTTGAGCCCAGATTCGGCCAGAAGCTTCTTGCCCTCTTCAACCTTGGAGCCATCCATCCGTACCACAATCGGCAGGGTGCACCCGCTGTCGCCGGCAGCTTCGATAATGCCATTGGCAATAACGTCACAGCGCATGATGCCGCCGAAGATGTTGACAAAAATTGCTTTTACATCGGTATCCTGCAGAATGATGCGGAACGCTTCCGCCACCTTTTCCTGAGTAGCACCGCCCCCTACATCGAGGAAGTTGGCCGGCTCGCCGCCGCTCTCCTTGAGCACATCCAAGGTCGCCATAGCCAGCCCAGCACCATTGACCATGCAGCCGATGTCTCCACCGAGCTTGATGTAGGCAAGATCAAACTTAGCTGCGCTGATCTCCAGCGGATCCATCTGGGAGAAGTCCTGCATTTCATGGTACTCCCAGTGCCGGAACACGGCGTTATCATCAAAGATAATCTTCGCATCCAGGGCCAGCAACCAATCACTCTTGGTGACAACCATGGGGTTGATTTCCACCTGGGAGCAGTCCTTTTCTATACAGCAGCGGTAGAGGTTGAGCATAAACTGGACGCAGTCTTCGGCGACCGCCCCTTTAAGCCCAATGGCCAAGGCAATTTTGCGCGCCTGGTACGAGCGCAGCCCAGTATAGGGGTCGATAAGCAGTTTATGAATTTTCTCCGGACTATGCTCCGCCACCTCTTCGATATCCACGCCACCTTCGGCGGAGGCAATAAGGCAATAGCGTGAAGATTCTCGATCCAACGCAATGGAGACATAGTATTCGCGCCCGACCTCTATCTGCTCTTCCACCAGGATGCGGCGCACCTTGAGGCCCTCTGGTCCGGTTTGGGGTGTAACCATACGCTTGGCAAACATCTCCTTGGCGATCTCGCGTGCCTGTTCCGGATGGTGAGCGACCTGAATCCCTCCAGCCTTCCCACGTCCACCGGCATATATCTGTGCCTTGACCACACAATGGCCACCCATCATTTTCGCCTTGCGTTCCACCTGTTCAGCGGTTACCGCCACGCGCCCTCTGGGCACCGGCACATCATACGTACTTAGAATGTCTTTGGCTTGATACTCGTGGATATTCATAATACTCCCCTAGAGTTAGGAACATACCGCTATAGAACGTTGCTTATCCAACAGGTAAGTTCAAACATTTGGTGCCATATCTAGACCAAACCCCTATCGGCGCTGCATGCTCAGCACATACGCTCAATCAACTACATTCATATGTGCCCATTTTCAGCTCAGGCTTGCACACCCAGCAACGTAAAGTCGAGTGATAAGATTTACCATCACTGTAATTTGTGCCGTAGTTTTTTAGCATGACTAAAATTAGCTATTATCGGGTTTTATTCCAATCTTCCATGAATTTTTCAATGCCGATATCGGTCAAGGGATGCCGCGCCAGTTGCTGCATTACATTCAGGGGGATGGTGCAGATATCAGCTCCGACCAGCGCCGCATTGAGCACGTGGATTGGGTTGCGGATCGATGCAACAATGATTTCGGTCTGGTAGCCGTAGTTATCAAAAATTGCACGAATCTGCTCAACAAGTGCCAGCCCCTCCTGCCCTACATCATCGAGACGCCCGACAAAAGGAGATACGTAGGTTGCCCCGGCTTTGGCTGCCAGCAGCGCCTGCAGAGGAGAAAAGATAAGGGTGACATTGGTTTTTATCCCCTCAGAGCTAAATTGGCGGGTCGCTTTGAGCCCCTCTTCAGTCATGGGAACCTTGATGACGATATTCGGATGAATTTGCGCTAGTTTCCGCCCTTCTGTCAGCATGCCGGGGGCGTCGAGGGCAATAACCTCTGCCGATATCGGACCGTCGACAATCTGGGCAATTTCGGTGATCACCTCGGTAAAGTCGCGACCACTCTTAGCTATCAGAGATGGATTGGTGGTGACGCCATCGACTAAACCCAACTCGTTGGCGGTTTTTATTTCGTCTACAATTGCGGTATCAATAAAAAAATCCATGCTGTGTTCCCCTTTTTTGTTTCATGTTGGCGTACCTGATGCGGACACTTAAACTACGCTAGTTTAGCTTTTGAGTACTTATGAATGCTTATTATGAGTACTTACTCTTGTTTAAATTTTTGCAGGCAATCGCGGCTGCAAAACTGCCTGATTTCTCCCCCGACGGCGCGCTGAATAATGTCCGATTCTGGCACATAGGTGCTGCACTGACAACACTGAACCATGCTGGCTGGTGCGTTGGAGTCTACCCCGGTCTTGCCGGTAGAAGAGTCAGACATCCCTGAAAGATAGCGCCCAAACAAACGCAGGAGCGCATTGACTAGGGTGTACGCGATGAAAAACAAAATCAGAAATAAAATAATGCGTACCAGCATCTATAGTGACCTTTCCTGCGGGGTAAATGTGGAGCCTAAGGTTACCATATGCGCAGCACTTTACCGACCTTAGGAGTTTCAGGCAACCGCTGTAGCGTTGCGGCAATATCTTCTGTGCAGCCAGGGGGAACAAGGAACGGAGCGATCTGGGCGAGGGGTTCGAGGACAAAGCGCCGCTCAAACATACGTGGATGAGGCACCTGAAGTGCTTTTGTGGCGATGTGCTGTGTTCCAAATAACAGAATATCGACATCGAGGGTGCGTGGACCCCAGCGTTCTCGACGTACACGACCAGACGCTTGCTCCACAGCCTGGCAGATCTGGAGCAGTTCCGGCGCGGAACAGTCTACCTCTATCTGAAGCACAGCGTTATAGTAGTCCTGTTGCTCTTGCGGTCCTCCAACCGGCTCGGTGCAGTACACTGCGGAGCTAGCCTGGACACGGACGCCGAGGTTCCCTAGTTCAGCGCGCCCCCGGCGCAAAAACTCAAGACGATCCCCCATATTGCTTCCTAATGCGACATATGCAATAACGCAGCGCTCACTGGCAACAGATTTCGGCGCATGGTATGAGCAGCTGTTTTCGTCGGAAATATTTCTGCGGGTAATGTCCTCTGGCATGCGGAGTTTCACTCTGTTAAAGTCGAAAGTTCAAGCGCTGAACTGCGCTAAAATATGCAACCATGCAATCTGGCACCCAAGAGGAGACCCTTCGCAACATGAGTTTCATACTTACTCTAGCGGTAAATGATCTGGCACGCAGCGATTTTTTCTACCGCCATATCCTCGGTTTTCCGGTTGAACGTTTTGGGCCTGCCGCAGAAGCACCCGAGGCTTTAATCATCAGACAGAATAATATCGGTATTATGTTGCGCCCAGCGAGTGTGCTGCGCCAGAGTCACCCTGCGGCGTTTGAGCACCTGGGGCGAACTCAGTTCGGCGCAGGGGTAAGTCTTGACTTCAGGGTTGGCAACCTTAAGAGTATAGCGCGAAATCTGCAGGGCCACATGCTCCCGACGCTGTACGAGCTCGAAGATCAAGAGCACAAGCGCAGCGAAATCTGGCTATACGATCCTAGCGGCTACCTTATCACCCTATGCCAGGAGCAAGATGGCTAAATCGCTGTGGTACGATTCACGCCAGGAGTCATACTCAGACCGGCGCCGGTGGAGTTTTTTTCTTTCTGCGCCGTGGCGGCCCAGGCTTACGCTGGGGACGCGGCTTTTGCTCTTCCTTGCCAGCGATGGCATTTGTCCAACTCTGGAGTAGATCCTGATGTTCGCCGCTGCATTCACACCATAGCCTGAACAGCTCAAGGCCGTCATGCACACAGGGGTGGCGCAGGAAGCGTTGCTCCCCCCGCCGTCCGCGCCCGCGTGTCAGACGGAAAAATGTGATCAACATCTCGCGCGCTTGATGCCGAATACCGGCGGCGATACTAAAGCGCCGACAGTGGCGCGCAATTTCACGGTTTGCCAGCTTATGCACCTCGCCCAAGGGCATATCGGAGCTACACGCCTGGCAAAACGGGGTCAAATACATGGTTGCTAGCACCATCGACTCTTGGATATCGACCCCGATGGCGGTGCGCAAGTCGAGCTGACGCAACAGATCGAAACTCTCACGCTGCGCCTGCATATCCGGAACCAGTTGCTGCAACAGCCCGAGCTTATCCGCGCGCTGCAGCACCTTCCCCCCCACCTTGTGGCGAAACAGCTCCAGCAGCTCTTCTCGAATCCGAGCCGAAGACGCCTCAGCCAACAAAGGCGCCTGCTGTTCAATGGCCGGGGCTATATCCTCATGCAGTTCAAACCCCAGACGCGCGCTAAACTCCAGGGCGCGCAGCATCCGCACCGGATCTTCGGCAAAACGTTCCACCGGATCTCCGATCACACGAATTATCCCTCGGCGTAGATCCTCCAGACCACCGGTATAATCGATGATGCTAAAATCGTCGATACTGTAAAACAGCGCATTAATGGTAAAATCGCGCCGGAAAGCATCTTCCCGCGGGGTGCCGAACACATTTTCACAGAAAAAGCGCTCATCGTCCGGCACTTCCTCTTCCACCGGCTTGCGCCGGAATGTCGCCACTTCGATACACTCATTGCGCCCGAAGATAATATGCGCCAGACGAAAACGCCGCCCCACAATACGACTGTTGCGGAACAGTTTATACACCTGCTCCGGGGTTGCATCGGTGCCGATATCAAAATCCTTGGGAGTTCTCCCCAAGAGCAGATCGCGCACGCCACCACCCACCAGGTATGCTTTATAACCGTGGCGATGGAGGCGATATAGAACCTTCAGACTGTTTTCATCGATATACTGGCGGGACAGGTCGTGTTCAGAGCGCGGGATGATGCGCGCGGGGGCATTATTTAATTCAGGCATATAATTCAGACTATATTAGTAGATTATGAAAATTACAGAAATTGATGCACATATGTGCCGTAGCACACCGCGCATTGGTTAAAAATCAGCTCAAAAAGCAGTCAAATACCGGTAGCAGCTACCTGGCACACCGGTACAATGACTTCACGAGTGCGTATTCGCGCTAATCTAGCAGATCGTCTCCACATTTAAAAGCACCTTACGCGCCACCTTAAACGCCAGCATACACTGAATTTGGTGCGCTCGCTCCCCCCCAAGCGTCTCGGTGAGCCCTTGTATTTGAACACAGACTTTTAGTATAGTTGCGCCCAGCCATCAGCTCCACATAAAACTCTCACCCCAGCAGGATTTGCAATGACTTTAGCCCCCCAGACCCCCCCCCGGACCAACTTAATTGTGATCCTAGGGCCTACGGCATCGGGTAAAACCTGCCTTGCGGTAGAAGCCGCCCGCCACTTAAACGGTGAAATCATCTCGGCAGATTCACGCCAAGTTTACTCCGGCATGGACATTGGAACCGGTAAGGATCTGCATGAATACGGGGATATCCCATATCACCTTATCGACATCGTAGCGCCGGGCTATGAGTTTAATGTGTATGAGTTTCAGCAGCGTTTTTATGCGGCGCTTAACGCTATCAGCGCGCGCGGGCGTATACCGATTCTGTGCGGCGGTACCGGGCTCTATCTCGAAGCGGTATTAAGCGGCTATCGCATGGTAGAAGCTCCGCCTGATATGGCATTGCGCGCACGTCTGTCTGATTTAAGTACCTTTGAGCTGCGTCAAGAACTGTTGCGCTTGAAACCGGAGCAACATAACATCACCGACTTAGAAGAACGCGAACGAATCATCCGCGCCATCGAGATCGCCTCGGCCCAACAAGCGGCTGAACCTATCCCTGATGCGCCGGAGCTCCATCCGTTGATTTTCGGACTGCGCTGGGAGCGTCCCGTCCTCCGCCAGCGCATTAAGACTCGCTTGCATCAACGCTTGGGCCAAGGGATGCTTGCAGAGGTGCAACAGTTGCATGATAACGGCGCTAGTTGGGAAACGCTGGAATTTTACGGCCTCGAATACCGTTTTATCGCTCAATATCTGCAGGGGCAGATAAGTTACCCGGATATGGTAGAAAAACTGGGCAACGCCATCTGCAAGTTCGCCAAAAGACAGGAGACCTGGTTTAGGCGCATGGAAAAGCGCGGCACCTGCATCAATTGGCTGAACCCGGAAGCGGAACCCACGCAGCATCTGCTCCAGACATGTCGCGCCCACATTGCACAAAACCAGAACCCGCATGCGCCCTGATTCAGCCTGGGAGCACGCGCGTCAACGCTATCTTAAACGCAGCGCTCTGGAAGAAACGTGGAAGCTCGAAGGGATAAAACCCGAGCTCTGGCCCGCGCTGAAAGGAGTTATCCTCATTCCGGCTCTGGCCGAAGGTGACGAACTCTTTGCCACCCTCAAAGCGCTGGCAGATAATGAGCCCTGCGCTCTGACACAACTACTGGTGTTGATTATAGTCAATCACCGCTGCGATGCCCCGGCAAATCTAAAGCTGCAAAACCTGGCCGATCTTGAACGGCTACGCACCTATGCCGCCAGCTCGGCAAAACCAGCCCACTTAAACCTTGGCTGGATTGACGCCGCCGGAATAAATACCTACCTACCTGCTAATCGGGGTGGAGTGGGGATGGCACGGAAAATTGGTGCCGATCTGGTGCTGCCCCATCTGCACCCCACTTCCCTGCTGATCCATTTGGATGCCGACACCCTCACACAGGGCAACTACGCATCTACCCTCCTGGATTACGCCCGCCAGAGCGGTTTTTATGCCGGGGTGGTGGCCTTTGCGCACCGATCCTGCTCTGACAGTGCGCAGCAACACGCCATGGAAGATTACGAACTCCACATGCGCTGCCATGTCGCCGGGCTCCACTGGACGGGATCGCCCTATGCGTACCCAAGTATCGGTAGCACCATGGTGAGTAGTGCTCACGCCTATGTCAGAGCTGGGGGGATGAATATGCGTCAAGCGGGGGAGGATTTTTATTTCATGCAGCAATTGGCCAAAACCGGAAGGATCGCACCCATCACCGAAACCTGTGTGTTCCCTGCGGGGCGCTTCTCCACCCGCACCCCCTTCGGCACCGGCCAGAGCATCCGCCAAGCGTGTATCGACAACGCACCGCTGC
Organism: Desulfuromonas sp.; assembly: GCA_028685815.1. Lineage (GTDB taxonomy): Bacteria > Desulfobacterota > Desulfuromonadia > Desulfuromonadales > Desulfuromonadaceae > JAIVHC01. Next base: position 4,431 of record JAQUDG010000055.1, on the reverse strand, counting down.
GTCTGTTCTATCCCTTTACGTGTTACACCGCGCTACGCTGCTGGCTGCAACTGGTGACGAAAAACCCCGCTGCTGATGCAACCCACCTGCTCAATCTTCTACGCCGCGATTGTGAAGAAGGTGCACACTTTTTGCACACAGCTGGATTCGAACGCACCTGGACGCGCCTGCAGCTCAACCACTCCTGTACAGACAAGAAGATTCACGCATTCCACGAATGGTTCGACGCCCTGAAAACCTGGCGTTTTATCCGTACCTTGGGTGAACAACGGGGGGGCGCGGTGACGGCGCATACTGCGCTTGGCGAATTTCTGCCGCTATTGGACGCAGACCAAGTGCCGCAACGCTATCTAAACGAAGACAGGAAAACCGGGTTGGATGAGCAGGCGACTAGGAGACGGGGGAAAAAGATGGGGCGCAGTGATGCAAACACCAGGTAAACTTAGTAGGCGCGCTTGGGTAATCCGCTATAAAGCCTTCATCAAGGCTTCCCAGTAAATATTAAACGCTTTCTGTACCACGCGCTCTAGCAATTCGGGCTCCACGTCTACTTCTTGTGCTATTGCACTATTGAAACGCTGGTGGAGCTGCTGCAATCTAGTATCGAGCTCTTTATCGTTCAGGCCAGAGCACATCCATTCAGAAGCCAACTCGCGCAACGCATCGCGCTCTGTATCAAAAACCTTTTCCGCTGGCTCTTCGAGGATATCCCAGTGTTCGCCGGCAACTTCAGCGGCGCCCTCAAGCATCTCTTTGAATGTTTTGCCACTATTAAAAGACAAATTATTTCTCCTTATCCTTGCGTGGATCTACGGCATCTGACAAAAGCACTAGGCGAATAAACGTCTTAATCCACCTGCACGCAAAGGGTGATTATACTCCTCTTGTGGATGTTTGTCCAAACTTGCGCACGCGGAGTGGCGATGCCGTGGCACAGGCTGAAAAAGCAAATCCAGGTTCCTGCTGGAAGGGAAATCTGCTAGATTCTCTGGCGCATTATGGACACAAGCCTCGGCATCAGGCATGCTAGTGGTTAGACTGCTCCTCATGCTCAGCACTGTAGCTTTTTACGCTCGGTTCACTCCGATTATGTCTATCCGATAGTTTGTTTACCCATAAATTCCATCTTGAAAGGAAGAAAAACCGTGAAAGGGATTAAGAAACTGCTAACCATGGCAGTCATTTTGGCTTTAGCTTATGGCATATATCAGTATTTTCATGACCTCGCTGGTCCTGAACTCAGTTTCAGCCCAACAGAGGGCTACATCAACCGCAGCACTGCGCTACGGTTGGAATTAAAAGACCTCTCCGGTCTAAAGAACGTCACCGTTATGGTCACACAAGGAGAGAACACTTTCACCCTGCTGCAAAAAGAGTATCCGTTGGGGACTACCAGCATACATGAGAATATTGAGCTCGACCCCATGCTGCAGGATGGCCCACTTGAGTTCAACCTTGTAGCCACAGACCGCGCTTATTCTCATTTCGGCAAGGGCAATACCACCACCGCCACTTTTCAACTCGAACGCGATACCAGAGCGCCAATGCTCAGCGTCACCAGTCGAGCGCATAACCTCTACCACGGGGGCGCAGGCCTTATTGTCTACACCGCGTCTGAGCCGTTGGTTGCCAGCGGAATTCGTATTGAGGAGCGTTTTTTCCCCGGGCATGCCCAGGCCGACGGTACATACCTGTGCCTGTTTGCCTTCCCCTTTGACGCAAACCCCGACTCTATCCCGCGCCTAGAAGGGACTGATGCTGCGGGTAACGTCGGCAATGGTGGTTTTTATTATCACCTCAATCGGCGCCGCTTTATTACTGACACCATAAATATTGACGATCATTTTTTAAACAGCAAAATGCCTCAGTTTCAGCACATGTTTCCGACAACCCAAACCCCACTGGAGATCTTCTTAAAGGTCAACCGTGATTTACGCCCACAAAATCGCGCCTGGCTGCAGGAGGTTAGCGTCAACACCTATACTGCGCCCACCTGGAGCAAAGCATTTATCCGCCAACCCAATACCGCTACCCGTGCCACTTTTGGCGATCAGCGCAAATATATCTACAAAGGCAAGGTGATCGACACGCAGACCCACTTAGGGGTGGATCTCGCCTCGATAGCGCAGGATAACATTATGGCCGCTAACGCCGGGACTGTGGTGTTTACCGATTTTATGGGGATATACGGCAACTGCGTCATTATCGATCACGGGCTCGGGCTGCAGAGCATGTACGCCCACTTAAGCCATATAGGTGTACAGGTGGGAGAGAGCGTTGAGCGGGGGCAAATTATAGGACGCAGCGGCGCCACCGGCTTGGCTGGGGGCGACCACCTCCACTTTGGAATTATTATTTCTGGTACTCCGGTAAATCCGCTTGAGTGGTGGGATCAAAACTGGGTCAAGAACAACGTTACCAGCAAATTGCCCTAATTACAAACCTCGTCCACTGTTGCTTGTTCTTAAACAACGCCGATGACCTGTAACCAGTTGTATCTATACAGGTCATCGGCTGCCTTGCCCTCGATTTATCCCTATCCTCATCTTTCGCCCTTTCTGTATATTTTACCCTCCACGCTGCGGTTCCTTACGATGATGTTATAATGGAGCTCAGAAAAAAATTAGCCAGCTAGGTTGACTCTTCCCTAATGTAGGGCATGTTTATAATGTGACCAGTGGGGAGATCAACTTTCCCCGCGGTAAACACAGCGCTACCTACTTAACGAATATCCTACGCAAGGAGCATGTCTATTATGCCAGTTTCCAGCGCCCGCCTTGTGGCGATACTTCAGCGCCACTTTGGCGTCTGGGTGTATTCTATTTCGACAGAAACGCTTAGCTATAGCTCCGCCTGGATTGGGGAAATCATTGCAGATGGGGAAACAAGCACCCGCTCCCCGCGCGCTTTTTTAAAACTTGTGTGCCGGCAGGACCGGCCCAAACTGTTGAAAAACCTACGCCAGCTGTATGCTGGGCTTAATTATCGCTTTAACTGCGAGCTAGGTCTTCTGTGCCACGATGGTCATGCACACCGCATTGAATTAAATGGTGTAGTAGCCAAACGTGACCACAATGGAGAGGTTTCCAGCATTGCCGGTACCGCCACCAGTGTCCACAGCCGCATCCAACACGAAGAATCTCTGTACGACTTATGTCAGAACCTGCAGTCTTCTGAAGCCAGATACCGCGCCCTGCTGCACGACGCCAAAAGCCCTATAATAGTGGTGGATTCTGATACCGAAGAGATCGTGGACGTGAACAATGCCGCATCAACTGTTACGGGCTATTTCAAGGCTGAGCTACTGAAAATGAAAATGCGGGATCTGGTCGATATCTCGGATTGCGGCTCCTGCCCTGAAGTTACAGGAGTCCCGCGAACCAACTCTAGGTGTGCGACCGAAAAGTGCCTGCCCCTGCGAGAGTTGAGTTTGAAATGCAAGAATAAGCGGGAAATAATGATAGATATAAGTTGCAGTAACGTCAGCGTTCAGAACCGCAACCTCCGCCAATGCATTCTGCATGACGTCTCACTACATAAACGTACCGAAGAGGCTTTGCGCCACATGGCCAGCCACGATACCCTCACAGGGCTGCCCAATCGGGATCTGCTATCTAAACGGCTTGAGAGCGCCATAAACCAAGCTCACGAAAACAACGATCTGGTTGCGATCTGCTTTGCCGATCTCAACAAATTCAAGCAGGTTAACGACTTATTTGGCCACGATGTCGGAGACTTCATCCTGAAGAATTTTGCTGCGCGCCTCATCGGTTCCATCCGTAACAGCGATACCGCTGCCCGCCTGGGGGGGGACGAGTTCATCTTTATCCTCAGAAATTTTGACCACGTTAGCGCCGTAGAACAGGCCGTAATGAAGATAATCAGCCACGTGAACGTCCCCTATGGCATAAACAAAACTAGCATCGATGTAAACTGCAGTATAGGTATCAGCATCTATCCCCGCGACAGCACCAATGCCAACGATCTGCTCCAGAAAGCAGATCAGGCAATGTACTACGCCAAAAAAAATGCCCTACCCTATTACATCTGGACTGAGACTGACCAAGGACTGGTCCAAAAGAAATGCGCGGAAGAAGGCTAAAAGATAGCCGCCAAACGTTCATAAGATTGTTTCAACCGCATAGAGAGAGAAAAGAGCATCCCCTTCATCAGGCGATTACCCAATTCAGGATTTTTCCCGTTCAAGGTATCGAAGCACTCCTGCTCTAAGATAAGAACACAGCATGGCTCAAGTGCCGTTGCCGTCACTGGGCGCGTTTCGTTAGAAAGCAAGCTTACAATGCCAATCAGCGATTCTGGCCCATACACCCCAACAACCACCTGCTTTCCTTTAAATTCGGTCTCTATTTTCGTTTCTACCCGCCCCCTAGTGATAAAGGCGATAAAGGAGGACAAGTCACCTTCTCGCCA
>JAQUDG010000054.1 GCA_028685815.1 Desulfuromonas sp. | reverse complement strand
ATTCAATACTCACTTTTTCCGGCCCAGTTAAAATTTATGAGAGTCAAGAAGAGTCTATCAACGCTATTTTGGACGATGAAGTGGTAGCAGGAGATATTGTGGTTATCCGCTACGAAGGGCCCAAAGGGGGGCCGGGAATGCAGGAGATGCTGTACCCAACCAGCTATCTTAAATCCAGAGGGCTTGGCAAGCAGTGCGCGCTGGTGACAGATGGGCGTTTTTCCGGCGGAACTTCAGGGCTTTCCATAGGACATGTCTCGCCAGAAGCTGCTGAACAGGGCCCCATAGCGCTGCTCGAACCCGGTGACATTATCGATATTGATATCCCCGCGCGCGCTATCGATATCCGCATAACGCCGCAACAGTTAGACGAACGCAAGCAGCACATGCTGCAGCGCGAAGAGTACGCATGGAAACCAGCGCAACGGCAGCGGGTGGTAAGTAAAGCATTGCAGGCCTATGCCGCAACTACCACAAGTGCAGCTCAAGGAGCGGTGCGGGATGTGACTCAGCTGCAGAAAAAATAAGTCGGTAAGTTTAGTAACAAAAAGAGTTAAATGCACCGAGGTTTGGTGATCTATATACTATATTAGTCAATTCAACTACTCAGTGGACGGTTTTACGGGAGGTGAAACGGTGAAAAAAACAGGTTCCCAGATATTGCTTGAATGTCTGCAACTCGAAGGGGTTGAGACAATTTTCGGTTACCCGGGTGGTACGGTTATTAATCTGTATGACGATTTAATGGATACACCCATTAATCATATCCTTACTCGGCATGAACAGGCTGCGGTGCACGCTGCAGACGCATATGCACGGGCAACGGGTAAAGTAGGGGTGGCAATAGCAACCAGTGGGCCGGGCGCTACCAACACTGTAACTGGGATTGCAACTGCCTACATGGATTCTACCCCCATGGTGATTATAACCGGCCAGGTTCCTACCCCTCTTATCGGCAACGACGCATTTCAAGAAGCCGACATGGTGGGGATTACACGCCCGATCACCAAACACAACTACCTGGTTCGGGACGTCAAGGATCTGGCGCGAATTGTAAAGCAGGCGTTTCACATTGCTAGTACAGGTCGCCCGGGGCCAGTGTTGATTGACCTGCCCAAAGATATTCAAGTGGCCAGCACAACGTTTTTCTATCCAGATACGGTCGAGTTGCGCGGCTATAAGCCCACAATTATTCCGAACCCGCGTCAGTTGGATAAAGCTGCGGAGATGATTTTGGCCGCGCGCAAACCGGTTCTGTATGTTGGCGGCGGGGCCACGTTGTCCGATGTTGATAAGGAGCTCATGATTTTAGCTGAGGCTATCCAAGCACCGGTTACAACCACCCTGATGGGGATGTCAAGCTTTCCCAGCAGGCATCCACTTTCATTGGGGATGCTGGGGATGCACGGCACCTTTTACGCTAATATGGCGGTAACAAATTCCGACCTTCTCATTGCTCTCGGGGCAAGATTTGACGATCGCGTCACCGGCAAAATTGCTACATTTGCCCCTAACGCCAAAATCATCCACGTTGATGTAGACCCAACCTCCATTAAAAAGAACGTCCGGGTGGATCTTCCTGTCGTTGGAGTGTTACCCAAGGTTCTGCCTGGCCTTATAGAACGCCTGCAAAAAGACCCTGAGACCTTGGAGCGTGTGGTAGCTTCGAGCCAAGCTTGGCGTAACCAGGTACAGGAGTGGAAAGAGCAGCACCCGATGACATACAAGAATACCAAGGCCACCATAAAGCCTCAGTATGTTATCGAGAAATTGTGTGAGCTCACCGCAGATGATGCCATTATTACTACAGAAGTTGGCCAGCATCAGATGTGGGCAGCGCAGTTTTATGATTTTTCCGTACCGCGCACCTTTTTAACCTCGGGTGGGCTGGGAACGATGGGTTTCGGTCTTCCTGCGGCGCTTGGCGCACAAGCTGCGTTCCCCAAGCGCCAGGTTATCGATATCTCTGGGGATGGCTCCTTTCAGATGAATTCGCAGGAGTTGGCAACCCTGGTGCAGTACCGCTTGCCAGTCAAAATTGTAATTCTGAACAATAATTTTCTGGGGATGGTGCGTCAATGGCAGCAGCTCTTTTTCGATAAACGCTACAGCCAGACTTGCATGGAGTTGCCGATAGATTTCATAAAATTGGCGCAGGCATATGGTGCAGAGGGTTTTCGTGCCACTAAACCCGAAGAAGTAGAAAAAGTTCTGCGGCAGGGGCTGGAAACTCCCGGACCGGTAATTATGGAATTCAAGGTGGCGCGGGAAGAAAATGTTCTACCCATGGTACCAGCAGGGGCCGGACTCAACGAGATGGTTTTGTCGTAGCAACTATAAAAGTTGGGAGTTTTTACATGAGACACGTAATTTCAATTCTGGTAGAAAATGAGTTCGGAGTTTTGCCACGGGTGTCCGGGCTATTTTCTGGGCGCGGGTTCAATATCGAAAGCCTTTCAGTAGCTCCAACGCTGGATGAAACCATCTCTCGGATGACCATTGTAACCAGTGGCGATGATCGTATTCTGGAGCAGATTACTAAACAGCTCAATAAACTGATTGATGTAATAAAGGTTATCGATTTTACCGATCAACCGTTTGTAGAACGGGAAATGGCAATGATAAAAATTAGTGCCGACATGCAATCTCGAGCGGAAATTTTACGCATTGTAGATATTTTTAGGGCTAATGTGGTAGATGTAACGCCGCGCTCATATTCCGTCGAAGTTACTGGAGCACCGAGTAAAATAGACGCTATGATTGAGCTTTTGCGCCCCATGGGGCTCAAGGAGATCGTCCGCTCCGGGCCCATTGTCCTTGGACGTGGCCCCAAAGCTTGGAAAAACGAAGACTAGAAATCAACTAACTTGAGTCTAGGTAATGTAGTGGGCCTTTCCGATATAATCCGGGAAGGCCCACGTTTTATATATGCATACATGAAAACAACCAAAAGCAAAAACTTTGCCGTAAAGATTATGATGGTGTATATTGGCGACGTTTTAATGGGTCTTTGGTTGAAATAATTTGCGTGCAGAACAATTCACAGGATGGAACAAATGCGAAATCAGAATCAGCCCGTAGCCGTAGAAGGCTATCCGTTTATAGGTTTGTTTGCGTTTATAACCTTGGTTTTTGCCCTGCTGGAGTGGAGTTTTCTAGCGGTGATTTTCTTGTTTTTAACCCTATTTACGGTTTATTTTTTTCGTAATCCGGACCGCACCATCCCCCAGGATGACGATATCGTTGTTGCTCCAGCCGATGGGAAAGTGGTGTATGTGGGCAAGGTCAGGGAGGACAGGTTTCTGCAAGGGGAAGTGTACAAAGTAAGTATTTTTATGTCTGTTTTTAATGTACACGTTAATCGAGTGCCGATTTCGGGAACCGTGGTTGACCAGTTCTACACCAAGGGCAGTTTTATGAACGCATCACTCGATAAAGCGAGCACTGAGAACGAACAGGCCGGAATGATTATTGAGGACAAGCGCAAAAACAAATTCCTGGTAGTTCAGATAGCCGGGCTTATCGCGCGTCGCATTGTTTCTTATCCAGTGACCGGTGCAGTCCTTGAGCGTGGGCAGCGTTATGGCCTTATCCGTTTTGGTTCGAGGGTTGATGTCTACATGCCTACCAATGCGCAACTCCAGGTAAGTTTAGGCGACCGTTGTATTGGCGGCGAAACAGTATTGAGTAGGTTAGGATGATCGAGGAAACCAATGCAAAGCGCGGAAACCCGCACAAAGGGGTTTACATACTTCCGAATCTTATCACCACGGGAGGTCTGTTTGCCGGTTTTTATGGCATCATCGCCAGCACGCAACAGGCGTATCATGTAGCGGCGTGGTTTATCCTTATTTCATCCGTTTTTGATGTGCTGGACGGAAAGATAGCTCGTCTTACCAGAACCACAAGCAGCTTCGGGGTGGAATATGACTCGCTTTCCGACCTAGTTGCCTTTGGAGTTGCTCCAGGGATTTTAATGTATTCCTGGGCGCTTGAACCTTTCGGACGCCTGGGATGGCTTGCTGCTTTTTTATATGTGGTTTGTGGTGCCTTGCGCCTGGCACGTTTTAATGTTCAAGTCAATACCATTGAATCTAAAAACTTTGTGGGTTTGCCTATCCCCGCCGCAGCTTGCACCGTCGCATCCTGTGTGCTTCTATTTTATTATCTTGGGGGAACTGGCACCATTCGGATGGTATCCGTGGTGATTCTCATTTATGTTCTTGCGGCTTTGATGGTCAGTAATATAACGTTTTATTCCTTCAAAGATCCGGCTCTGTTTAAGCGTCGGCCGTTCTGGAATCTGGTCCTGGCGGTTTTCGTCATTTTGATAATAGTGGCGCGGCCCGAAATAATGATTTTTATTATTTGTCTTTTTTACACACTGTTCACCCCAGTTTTGGCTGGTTTGAGTCAGTTACGCAAGTATCGTAAAAAGCGTGCTCAGGTTTAGCTGGGCAGAATCCGATTTGATTTAAGTAAAAAAACGCTGTTTTGATATAATCTGAGATTATATTCATTGACTCCGGCGTAGCGGTAAGTTAGAAACGAAGAAAGCGTAAAAGCTGTGAAGAGGAGTAGTAGATGTCTATGTTCTGTCGAGAGAACCGGCGGTTGGTGTGAGCCGGAACAGAACAGCGTTGAACTCGCCTCGGAGCTGCGGTGATGAACTCCGATCAGACTTAGTCAGAAGCCCTGTACGGACTAGTTGCCGCCGTAAAGCCGACGTTATAGGCTAATTAAGGGCCCCCGCATCAGAGATGACTATTTGTAGTTAACTTAAACTGGGGGTGGAATCAGGGTGGTACCGCGAAGCGTTTAAGCTCTCGCCCCTGTATTAACATTACAGGAGCGAGAGCTTTTTTGTTTGTGCCAAAAGCAACAGGAGTAGATGCCAATTTTGGAGAGGGGGTGGTCATGTGGAATCGGACCTAAGTGACCTTACTGTTCAGAGGTTTGATGTTACAGCTCTTAATGCACATTTCATACGCCACCTGCGCATATGGTCGTAGTAGGCACAACGTTTGGGAGAAATACGATGAGCGATAAAAAGAAGATAATTATTTTTGATACGACATTGCGCGACGGGGAACAATCACCTGGCGCCAGCATGACTATAGAAGAAAAACTGCGTATAGCGGCTCAACTTGAAAAAATGAATGTTGATGTTATGGAAGCGGGCTTTCCTATCGCATCGCCGGGGGATTTTGAAGCAGTCAAGCGCATTGCCCAGACCATCAAGGGGCCACAAATATCCGGACTTGCACGCGCTAGCGACGCAGATATTGATCGTGCTTGGGAAGCCCTTCAGTACGCTGGAGAGCGCGGACGGATTCACACCTTTATCGCAACCAGCGATATACATATGAAATATAAGCTCAAAATGAGCGAAGATGAGGTGGTTGAAGCCGCTGTTCGAGCAGTGAAACGAGCCGCAGGATATACGCGTAATGTTGAGTTTTCCGCAGAAGACGCTGTGCGCACGCGGCTTCCATTTCTGGCGCGGGTGGTAGAGGCTGTTATCGATGCGGGGGCCAAAACAGTTAACATCCCCGACACCGTTGGGTATACAATTCCTTCTGAATACTACGATATAATATCTTACCTTAAGCGTAATGTGCCGAATATTGAGCAGGCGGTTATTTCGGTACACTGTCACAATGATCTTGGCCTTGCGGTAGCGAATTCTTTGGCCGCTGTACAGGCAGGCGCAGGTCAGGTAGAGTGCACCGTCAACGGTATCGGGGAACGCGCAGGCAACTGTTCCCTGGAAGAGATCGTCATGACCCTGCGAACTAGGCAGGATATCCTCCCCTATACCACCGATGTTGTGACGGAGCACATCTATGCCACAAGCCGCCTGCTGGCTACAGTTACCGGCCTTCAGGTGCAAGCGAACAAGGCGGTAGTAGGGGCCAACGCTTTTGCGCACGAAGCAGGGATTCATCAGCACGGCGTGATGATGGATAAATCAACCTACGAAATTATGACCCCTGAATCGATCGGATTGAATCAGAACAAACTGGTGCTCGGTAAGCATTCTGGGCGCCACGCATTTACCAAACGGCTGCAGGATTTGGGCTACAATCTTACCAAAGAGGATATTCAGAAGGCCTTTGTGCGCTTTAAAGACCTCGCGGATATAAAGAAAGAGATATTCGATGAAGATCTGGATGCAATCATAGCCGACGAGATTATTCGCGTCCCAGAATGCTATAAGTTGTTGCAGATCAATGTGTCCTCCGGTTCTTTTGCGGCTCCCACCGCAACAGTGCAGATGGAGGTAGATGGTGAAGTGGTCAAGCGTGCAGAGATGGGGGATGGGCCTGTCGACGCGACCTTCAAGGCGATTAAGGCCTTGACTGGCACCGATGCGCACCTGTTGCACTTCTCGGTCGGGGCTATCACCGGCGGCACCGATGCTCTGGGAGAATGCACCGTTCGCCTTGAAAAGGACGGGCGTGAGCAACTGGGGCAGGGTGCACATTCAGACATCATTGTGGCAGCCGCTAAGGCATACATAAACGCTCTGAACAAAATTGCTTCTATCCGCAAGCGTATGGAGGTCAATGTATAGCAAGGGGTATAAATCTTACAAAACTGAACTGGGGGCAATGGCAACGCTGAGTTGCCCCCAGTTCAGGATGTATTTAATAGCAGTTTTTAGCTATAGTGACACAAAGGAAAAGCAGGACGTTCTCAATTAGGCAACGTCCTGCTTTGTGTTTACCCGGGCGAAGTCCCGAGTATTGACGTTGAATGTATACGTAAATGCAGGAGAAAACATGGGTAAGACAATCGCAGAGAAAATTTTTGCCGCACACTTAAGAGATGAGCCATTCGAGGGCACTAAAGTCCTTAACCTCGATTGCGTGCTGTGTCATGAAATTACGACCCCGATAGCAATTGCTGACCTTGAGTCGCGGGGTAAAGATCGGGTGTTTGATAAAAATAAAATAAAAGCTGTAATTGATCACGTTACACCGTCTAAAGATACCAAAACTGCGGTACAGGCTAAAATGATTCGAGACTGGGCGCGGAGGCACGAACTGCCAGATTTCTTTGATGTGGGGAGAAATGGTGTTTGTCACGCGCTGTTTCCGGAAAAGGGCTTTATTCGTCCGGGTTATACCGTAATTATGGGGGATAGCCACACCTGTACCCACGGCGCTTTCGGTGCTTTTGCTGCCGGAGTTGGAACCACGGATCTTGAAGTTGGGATTTTAAAAGGGGTGTGTGCATTCCGGCAGCCTGCCACTATCAAGGTGAACCTGCGTGGGACCCTCGCAGCTGGGGTATATTCTAAAGACGTAATTTTGCATGTAATTGCCAAGCTTGGGGTTAACGGTGCCACCGATGCGGTGTTGGAGTTTGTCGGTCCAGTTGTAGACGCCATGAGCATGGAAGCGCGCATGACCCTGTGCAATATGGCCATTGAGGCTGGCGGTACTTGTGGCATCTGTTTACCCGATGCTGTTACCGCCGAATACCTGTGGCCGTTTATTAAGGACGAATACGCAGACGTTGCTGCTGCCGTGGTAGACTTCAGGCGTTGGCATTCGGATGCAGATGCCGAATATAAACAAATTTTCGATTTTGATCTGTCTGATCTAGAACCTCAGGTTACCTGTGACTTCAAACCTGATTGCGTCAAGCCAGTTGGTGAAATGGCTGGGATCAAGGTTGATCAAGTATATATTGGCACCTGTACCAATGGGCGCATCGAAGATCTACGCGTGGCTGCACAAGTACTTGATGGGCATACTATTGCGGACTCGGTACGAGCAGTCTTGTCTCCCGCGACACCAAAAATCTTTAGTCAAGCTATGGAAGAGGGCTTGATCCAGATTTTCATGCAGGCCGGGTTTTGCGTCACCAACCCCACATGTGGCGCCTGTCTGGGAATGAGTAATGGGGTGTTGGCTCCCGGTGAAGTGTGCGCTTCAACCAGTAACCGTAATTTCAACGGACGTATGGGAAAAGGTGGCATGGTGCACCTGATGAGCCCCGCAACAGCTGCCGCTACCGCGATAACAGGAGTTATTACCGACGCGCGCACCCTGTAAGCAGGAACTTGTCTTGAGCTTTTGGGCAGACACTTTTAAAGTATATGGATGGATTTATGGAAAAAATTTTCAAAGGACCGGCTATTTTTCTTGATCGCAACGATATAAACACTGATGAAATCATTCCGGCTAAATATCTCACAGAGATAACCAAAGAAGCCTTGCGGCCATATATACTGGAAGATCTTAAGCTCGATGGTTTTGATCCAGCCGGAGATGAATTAAAGAACGCCCGCGTTGTTGTGACGCGGGAAAACTTCGGATGTGGATCATCGCGTGAACATGCTCCATGGGTATTTGAGGTTAATGGTGTCCACACCATCATCGCGCAGAGTTATGCACGCATTTTTCGCCAGAATACGTTTAATGGCGGGATGCTCGCCATTGAGCTTCCTAAAGAAGACGTTGACGCCTTGTTTGCACTGCAGGAAAAAGGCTCTGTAACTATCGACGTTGATCTCGACGCCCAAGTGGTCCATGCCAGTGCAGGTGGGTTAAAGAGCGACTTCCCCTTTAAGATTTCCGAATTTGACAAGGCTCTGGTCAAGGCTGGTGGTTGGGTGGAATTTGCGGATGCCCGCTATTGATTGATGGGTCCCAGATTGTCTGCTGGTACGAATACTGGGATCCCACACCATATGGGTTAATGCCTGAGTCTAAAGCTGATTGTGCACACAGTGTGACGCTTATGGCACGCTGAGTGTGACGTAGATGGCTCATATGTGGCGCACCTACCAGCAGCAGCGATGAAATTGTTTGACATTTATTCCGTAACAACACAATTTGTTGCACAGTGCATGTTCGTGCTGTCTGGCGTAGGGTTTTGGTTATTTAAGCCGTTTAAGGTGATGCGCCATGAACCCTATCCGCACACTCGAAGCATTTAGAGTGTGTATTTGATGTTAATTTTTTGATTGATCAGGTTGGTTTAGGAGAGAAAAGTGGCTGATAATTCGTGGAAAATAGCAGTACTCTCGGGTGACGGGATTGGCCCTGAGGTGATGGTCGAAGCGCTCAAGGTTCTTGATGCGGTCGCAGTAAAGTACGGAGCCGGTTTTACTTACACGCACGCGAATGTAGGCGGAGCCGGGATAGATAACGAGGGCAAAGCGTTGCCAGATGCAACGGTGGATCTGTGTAAGGCTTCAGATGCGATCCTGTTTGGGAGTGTCGGAGGACCAAAGTGGGAATCTCTGCCACCAAACGAGCAGCCTGAGCGGGGAGCTCTGCTCCCATTACGCAAGATTTTCGGTCTGTTCTGTAATTTACGTCCAGCTATAATTTTTCCCGCTCTGACTGGTAGCTCATCACTTAAAGAGTCTGTTATCTCGGGTGGTTTTAATATCCTAGTGGTGCGCGAACTTACCGGAGGGATATATTTCTCCGAACCGAAAGGGCTCGAAGTCCGGAATGGAGTTCGGTGTGGTTATGACACTATGCTCTATACCGAACCAGAGATTGAGCGGATTACCAGAGTAGCTTTTGATGTAGCCAGAAAACGGGACAAAAAGGTGTGCAGCATAGATAAGGCCAATGTCTTATCCACATCGGTGCTTTGGCGCGAAGTTGTAATCAGAGTCGCAAAAGAATACCCGGATGTGGAGTTGACGCATATGTATGTGGATAATGCCTCAATGCAGTTGATCCGCTGGCCGAAACAGTTCGATGTAATGCTGTGTGGTAATTTGTTTGGTGATATAATTTCCGACGAGGCCGCTATGCTCACTGGTTCGCTGGGGATGCTGCCATCTGCATCTCTTGCGGAGGGGAGCTTCGGCATGTACGAGCCATCTGGCGGAAGCGCGCCGGATATTGCCGGTCAGGGGATAGCTAATCCTATTGCGCAGATACTTTCTGCCGCAATGATGTTGCGCTATTCTTTTAATATGCTTGAAGCGGCGGATGCAGTTGAAAAGGCTGTAGAGGCCGTCTTGAATCAGGGTTATCGCACTGGGGATATCCATCAGGGAACGCAGAATGAGATCAAGGTCAATACGGTGCAGATGGGTGATGCCATAGTGAAGGCACTGGCTTGAACTTGAATTTTGACCATAAATCACAGGTTTAAGTAAAGGATCGAGACAATGAGAGTAGGATTTGTTGGTTGGCGTGGCATGGTTGGCTCCGTTCTTATGCAACGCATGCAGGAAGAGAACGATTTTGCGGCTCTGGATCCGGTGTTTTTTACAACCTCACAGGTGGGGCAAAAGGCTCCAGCGTATCCCCCATTCTACGCAGGCATACTGCAGGATGCGACAGATATTGATGCTCTAAAGCAGATGGACGCCATCGTCACTTGCCAGGGCGGAGATTACACTAAGGCAGTACACGAAAGATTGCGCCAGACGGGGTGGGGTGGCTACTGGATTGATGCAGCCAGCACTCTGCGCATGGATTCTAGTTCAGTGATCATTCTTGATCCGGTTAACCGTTCGGTTATTGACACAGCCTTGAGTGTCGGCCAAAAGGACTTTATTGGCGGCAACTGCACTGTGAGTTTGATGCTGATGGCCTTAGGTGGTTTGTTTCGTGCCGATATGATCGAATGGGTATCATCTATGACTTACCAGGCAGCTTCTGGTGCCGGAGCTCCAAACATGCGTGAACTGCTGGCGCAGATGGGAGTGCTGCACGATTCTGTCGCTGACCTGCTACAGGATCCGGGTTCGGCTATTCTTGATATCGACCGCAAGGTGACTGCGATGCTGCGTAGTGCTCAGTTGCCTGTGGCTGAGTTTGGCAGTCCCCTTGCTGGGAGTGTACTGCCATGGATTGATCGTGAAGTAGAAGATGGCCAGAGTCGTGAAGAGTGGAAGGGCTTTGCCGAAACCAACAAAATCCTTGGGTTGAAGCATCCTGTTCCGGTGGATGGAATATGTGTTCGAGTTGGGGCCATGCGTTGTCATTCACAGGCTTTGACCATCAAGCTCAGACGGGATATCCCTATTGATGAAGTCGAGCACATGCTCGCTGAGGACAACGACTGGGTTAAGTTGATACCCAACACCAAGGCCGCCAGCGTGGCAGAGCTCACTCCGGCTGCTGTTTCAGGGACCATGGATATCCCTGTAGGTCGGGTGCGTAAGATGAAAATGGGGCCAGAATATTTGTCGGCGTTTACCTGTGGTGACCAGTTGATCTGGGGAGCAGCCGAGCCGTTGCGTCGTATGGTGCGTATCCTGTTGGAGCGCCGCTAGGATAGTCTATAGTTCTCTATCTATTCGTATGCTGCGGGTCGACCATTGGTCGACCCGCCTTGCGTTTAATCTATAATAAGCTGAAGCAACTAGCTGAAGTGACGGGCAAAAGTAAATATGCAGTATAATATTGTTGTAGTTGGTGCCACTGGGCAGGTTGGTGGGCAGGTAATTCTGGAACTTGAAGAACGCGCATTTCCAGTTAAAAAGCTACTTGCCTTCGCTTCCGAGAATTCAGTAGGTGAAAGTGTGGAGTTTAACGGCGCAATTGTGCCGGTTCAACCCCTGGATGACACCGCTTTTGTTGGGGCAGATATCGTGTTTTTTTGTGTCCCGGCGCATGTATGCTCTGATCACCTGGCTCAGGCAGTGAAGCAAGGAGCGTTCTGTATAGATTTGAGTGGAGCTGGACGAAGTGTTTCTACACCATTTATCGTTCCTGAACTCACCAATGCACAGGTGTTGAAATCGCTGACATCGGTAGTCAGTCCGCCCGTTGCAGCAATTCAAGCTGCACTTCTTCTGGCTCCCATTAAGGCGAAATTTGGCATCAAAGAAGTATCCCTCACGGTGCTACAAAGCGCATCTTCCCTTGGTGCTGGAGGTGTGGACGCGCTGCGCCAACAAAGTGGAGCGCTTTTGAACGGGCGTCCTTTAAATGATATGGATTCACCTGCAGATTCCCCCGCTCAGCTAGCCTACAATCTAACCCCAGTCAGTAGGGGAGGGGCTAATTATCCTGGCATTGATGGCATCTGTAGTGCGGTGTGTCAACTGCTTGGCCAGCCCGAAATTTCGTGCAACGGCGAACTGATCCAAGCCCCAATTTTTTATGCAAATGGTTTGAGTCTGATGTGCAACGTTGCCTCGGAAGTTAGCGCAGAATCGGTATCCGCCTGCCTTGCGGCACAGGCAGGGGTGGATGTTGTCAGTGCGGCACTTGCACACGATTTTGGTAACAGTGCAGCACAACAATATACCGAGCTACCAGTGGCTGTGACTCGGGTTACGGATAAAGGCCATATCATTCTGTGGTCCGTAATTGATAATCTACGCAAAGGCAGCGCCTTGAATGCGGTGCAGATAGCCGAGATGTTTGTCGCGTGCCAATAAACTTCAATGCTTGCCCCCTCAGAGAAGATGCTTAATGTGACTCGTGTATGTTTGACCATTGAATATGATGGTACTGCCTACCATGGTTGGCAAATGCAGCCGAATACGCGGGGGCGTACTATTCAAGCCATGCTCGAAAAGGCGCTTGAAACAGTATTGAAACATCCAGTAAAACTGTATTCGTCCGGACGCACCGATGCTGGGGTGCATGCGCTGGGAATGAAAGCGCACTTTGATACGGAAACGCATTTACCGTTAAGTGCCTATCGGCAGGGGGTGAATTCGTGGTTGCCGCAGGATATTTCAGTAGTAGAAGCTGTGTTCGTCCCGGACACCTTTCACGCACGCTTTGATGCCCTGAAAAAGCACTATCGCTACAGCATATATACGTCAAGCATGCGCTCCCCGCTGAAACGTCTTTATGCCTGGCAAGTTCCAGCGCAACTTGATGTTGAAGCGATGCGCGCTGCTGCAGTGCTGCTGGAAGGCAGGCATGACTTTGCTGCCTTTAGATCTAGTTCGTGTATGGCCGCAACAACGGAGCGCACCCTTGAGTCGGTCACCATAAATGTACAAGATGGCTTTGTGCTTATCGACATATTCGGGGATGGATTTTTGAAGAACATGGTGCGGATAATAACCGGCGCTCTTTTTGCGGTAGGTATGTATAAAATTACAGCAACTGAGATCGATACTATGTTGAAAACGAAAGTTAGGCCGCTATCGGTTATAACTGCTCCGGCCTGTGGATTGAGCTTGATGCAGGTTTACTACTAAAACTCAGCAATATGTAAGTAAAGTGCTTGACGTGGCTGCGCATATTCGCTATGTTTTGCCCTTCTGTGAGCCCCGTACAGCGACGCAGAATTTATATACATACGAGAGGATAACAATGAGCACGCAGACAGTTAAAGTAAAAGAGATCGAACGCAACTGGTATGTTGTCGATCTAGATGGCAAAGTACTAGGCCGTACCGCCACAGAAATCGCGCGTATACTCCGAGGTAAACATAAGCCGATTTATTCACCTAGTGTGGATACCGGTGATTTTGTAGTTGTTACCAATGCCGGAAAGCTGCTCCTGACTGGCAATAAAATCAACGACAAGATGTATTACCATCACACTGGGTATCCGGGTGGTATTCGCTCTATTAATGCCGCGAAGCAGATGGAGAAAAAGCCGGAAGATTTGGTTCTCAAGGCCGTTAGAGGCATGTTGCCCAAAAACAGATTGGGACGCCAGATGCTGAAAAAGCTGAAGGTTTATGCCGGTTCTGAGCATCCACATTCAGCTCAGAAACCCAACGTACTTGAGATCCAATAGCACAGGAGATTGACAGAATATGGCTGAACAGTTTTTCAGTGCCACCGGCAAACGCAAGACATCAGTTGCACGTGTCAGGATGACGTCGGGTAATGGCAGTATCGTGGTAAATAAGAAAGATTATAATGACTATTTCGGGCGCGAAACCTCTAAGATGGTTATTCGTCAGCCCCTTGAATTGACTGATATGCTTGGGAAATACGACGTATTTGTCAACGTTACTGGTGGTGGCCCTTCAGGTCAGGCTGGTGCAATTAAGCATGGCATTACTAAGGCTTTACTTGCCATAGATGCTGAGTTGCGCCCTGTTTTGAAAAAGGCTGGGTTCATTACCCGTGATAGTCGTATCAAAGAGCGGAAAAAATATGGTCGTGCCGCTGCCCGCCGTAGTTTCCAGTTCTCCAAACGTTAATATTCTTATCTATATTTTTAGCTGTAGATAACTGCATCAAATGTATAAAGGGGTGGCCGCAAGGCTGCCCTTTTTACATTTGTACCTGCGACTTGCCAAACAGGTCCAAACATACGGTCTCATAAAATAGCGTTTTTACAGTTGCAACCTACTGGAGATAAATCAATGTTAAATGTTGCTGTCATTGGTGCTACAGGATACACCGGGGTTGAATTGGTGCGGTTACTACTTCGGCATCCACAGGTCAATATCGTTGCCCTGACTTCACGGCAATATGCCAATGAGAGTTTTGCGCAAATTTTCCCATCAATGGTTGGTCACCTTGATACTGTATGCACAAAGTTTGACGCTGCTGAGTTGGTGGATAGGAAAGTAGATATTGCTTTCACCGCAGTACCCCATAAAACAGCAATGGAGGTGGTGCCTTCTTTGCTAGAACGCAATATTCGAGTTGTTGATCTGTCCGCAGATTATCGCTTACGCGATGTTGGGGTGTACGAGCAATGGTATCAGACACACACCAGCCCTGATTTAGTCAATAGTGCAGTATATGGTCTACCTGAGTTGTACAGAAGTAAAATTGGTGCGGCTGACCTAGTGGCCAACCCTGGCTGCTATCCCACTAGCATCGCCGTGGCGATGGCTCCATTGGTACTTGAAAAACTTATTGAGTTGGACGGTATTGTCCTCGACAGCAAATCTGGTGCGACCGGTGCGGGGCGCAGTGCCAAAACAAGTAGTTTGTTTTGTGAAGTAAATGAAGGGTTTAAGGCGTACGCTGTAACAACCCATCGCCATACACCAGAGATAGAGCAGACCATGAACGAACTCAGTGGTGCTCTAGTAAAAGTAAACTTTACCCCGCACTTATTGCCACTTAATCGTGGGATATTATCTACATGCTACGCTACGTTGAAGCCTGGAGTGACCCAGTCGCAGGTTGATGCTGCATTTGAGACGTGTTATGCGAGCGAGCCTTTTGTACGTCTGTGCCACGGCGGTAATCTGCCAAACACAGCGTATGTGCGCGGGAGCAATTTTGTCGACCTAGGTTGGGTAGTGGACCATAGAACCGGGCGGATCATTGTGGTGAGCGCGATTGATAACCTTGTTAAAGGTGCCGCCGGACAGGCCGTTCAGAATATGAACATCATGTTTGGACTAGTGGAAAGCGAAGGTCTGACTGTTGTTCCCTTGTTCCCTTAGATCTGTAGCGATAAAATATTCGCTAATATTTGCATTTTATTACATTAAGCGTATACACAAATGTGCGGATTAGGTATTATGTATCGATTTTATAATGCATCTTTTGTAGACTAGCGTTTTTATCTAACAATGTTTTACTACCATCGTCTTGACGATATTTTACAAGGGGAGGATAGCAATGAATGACATCCGCCAGGCTGTTGCAGAAAGTGAAAAAGATTTTGAATCGGAAGATACACAGGAGGGCAAGTATCTTACCTTTCATATGGCAGGCGAGGACTACGGCATCGAAATCAGACACGTTACCGAAATAATCGGAATACAGCGCATAACCGAGGTGCCGGATATGCCAGACTTCATAAAAGGGGTTGTGAACCTGCGCGGCAAAGTGATCCCGGTAATGGATGTACGGGCGCGCTTTCATCTCCCGTCCCGTCAATATGACGAACGTACCTGTATAATCGTGGTTAATTATAACGATGCTTCGGTAGGACTTGTGGTAGATCAAGTAAATGAGGTTGCGGATATCCCGAGTGAAAATATAGAACCTCCTCCGCGCTCGACTGCTGGCGGGAGCACACAATATATACAGGGTATGGGTAAGATGGGTGAACAGGTTAAGATTCTGTTAAATGTAGGCAAATTACTGTATGATTCTGAGCTTGAAGCCATTGATTTCTGACGTGGATGTGGCTACAAAAATGAGGCGATGAAACAGGCCGAATCAACATTAACGCCTAAGCATGCTGGGTTTAATCCGCCTGACACTCTGGAGCGTAGCGGTCTTTTTTCTGAAATAATGCATAGTAATTAAACAAGGGATTATTGAAATGGGCATACAGAATAAGGTCTCCGGAATCTTAGTAGCATTGCTGGTTCTGTTGATGGGCACCATTGTCTTAGTGGTTAATTCACAGACCAGTAAGGTGCTTAAATCTCAGGTTAACAGTGAGATAACATTATTGCATGACGCCAATATAACGCAGGCTGAAACCATATTCCACGGATTTGAGATAGGGTCACGTAGTTCGGTGGAAATGGGCGACATGGACGCATTTTCTGATCTGCTTGTAGATTTGACAACTATACAAAATGTTAAAGAGTTGGGAATAATCTCCCCAAGTGGCAAAGTTAATTTTACTAGCGATCAAACCGTAAAAGGGCGTAATTTCGACCGAGATATTTTCAATAAGAGCCAGAATTCTGGCCAACTCATTAAGCATGAAACCCGCGACGAGTTGATTGTGACCCGCACTAGTTTTCTGAGCGAACCCTGCATGATGTGTCATGAATCCCAGAATATTGGTGATGTGGCTGGGGTGTTTTTTCTGCGCTATGATATGGCTCACTTGCATGCTTTAAGCAGTACCATCAATGATCAGATGGAGGAGAGACTTGCCTCAACTCTTAAATCGCTGACACTTACAGGTTTGGGTGGGATAGTCCTTGCGGCGTTAGCGATTTTCTTTCTCCTGGGTAAATTAGTTAAAAAACCACTTTTAGCTGTTGATAGCATTTTCGATAGTATGGCAGCTGGTCGATTTGACAGACGTTTGGAGGTCAAATCAAAAGATGAGATAGGTAAGATAAGCACCACGATAAATAATTTTGCCGATTTTCTGCAAAACGATCTCTTGGTGTCCCTGCAAAATCTTGCCGACGGTGACTTAACCTTTGAATCTAACCCGCGTAGCCAGGAAGATTCTCTTCGGATGGCCCTGAAAAAAGTACGTGATGATCTCACCACACTGCTACTACAAGTACAAGTAGGAGCCAACCAGATAGCGGCAGGTGCTTCTCAAGTAGCCGATGCGAGCCAGTCTCTTTCAGAGGGGGCCACGAATTCTGCTAGTTCAGTTCAGCAAATTTCTGCCTCTATGA
>JAQUDG010000158.1 GCA_028685815.1 Desulfuromonas sp. | reverse complement strand
CGTTTTTGGTCTGTAACTTGGCTTCGAGTTTCTCGATGTGAGTCTGTTCTGCCTTTTTCTGACGGGAGTTGTCCTTCTCAAAGGCGCTCGCACCGTTTTCGAAAAACTCTTTCTGCCACCGATAGAATACTGTTGGTTGCAGGTTGTATTCATCGCACAGTTCAGATACTGGCACGAGATCGACAAGGTGCCGTTTGAGAATGAAAACCTTTTCCTTGGCTGTGTAATTTTTCCGCTTTTTGCGCATAGTGAATTCCTCCGTTCGTGTAGACTAACTCAAACGAGGGGATTCTCCAATTCACGGTGAACCAAAACATAGGGGAGCTTTTATCGGTCTATTTAGTTTGAGTCTTTCTTATATTAAATAAACATATTTTGATTTTGTGGTTGAAGGGGAAGCCGTCAATGACGACGCAGAAACAGGTTCCCAATGCCCTGAGTTTTCTTGTCGCCAAGGATTTTGTGTTAGTACTCGCTTGTTGGTATAGCCTAGCCTTGGTCAAAGCCAGTAAATGTCGGAATTGGAGGATCTTTCAGGAGTTTAACCATATCTTGCTAGGATGATCCAGATTCAGCTCCTATATAAAAGTATCGCAACTTTATTGTGATCAATGACTACACGCGAACCAACATTAGCTATTACGTGCCTTATGAGGTAATGACCGCTGAACTTTAAGGAACTGATGAACAAAATTGCTGCTAGCTGAGTAAAAGATTCTGTTTCTAAAGGTGGAAGCGGAACTTTTGTACTTGAGTGTTTTAATGAAATCTGCTAGGCAGTGTTTTGCAACTGCTTTACTAACCCATCTAATGGGGTGAGCAAACAAATAACCTTGGAGGTTTATGGAAATGGCGACTCAGAATGCGGGGGCGTTGCTTGACGCTGTGCTGACATCAACCGGCGCAAAATTATCTCGGCTTTTCCATGAGGTTTTAGAGGTAAGGCTTCAATCGGCGATAGATGTTGGAATAACCAGTAATTTGGCGCTGGCGGCTGTCTTGGGTGCCAATGTTCAGATCGCAGAAACATTGGTCGGAGCGGCTAATCCCTTATTCAGGTTAATGGATATCGTGGACCAGGCAAAAACTACTGCTTGGATAGATGACAATACCGATGACCTGCTTGTGTCAGCACTCAATGCCAGTGTGGTAATTTCTGGAATAGATTCTGATTCTCTGTTGCCCTTGTACAGTCCCACGGTGTCAGCGCTGTATGATGGTGACAGTTGGCTGAATTTTCAAAATTCAACCGACTCAATCACCTATAGTTTCAACGAAACCCTGCCCTCGGAATATTCCTGGTCGGACACCAGAGACTGGCAGACGGTCGGGACCCATGCGCGGAACGTGATAGATGAGATTATGTCCCTTGTTGATGGGGTGATCTTGCCTGACATTGAAAGAGTTTTTGGCAACGGCCAGATACGTTTCAACATGGTTGAAACCGCTCAGGATGTAGCTGCCTATGCGTATTATCCAGGTTCCGGTGTCGGAGGGGATGTGTTCTTGGGCCATGATATCGGCACAAATACTGATAGTGGAAATATCGAACCATTCGGGGAAGGTCGCAGCAGTATTGTCCATGAGATAGGGCACGCTCTGGGGTTGACTCATCCATTTGAAGGGGTATCAGTATTGCCTGCCAGCGCAGACCATAGTGCTAATACGGTGATGTCTTATACTGACTATCGGCCGTATATATCCTTATTCACTGGAGCTAAGACGGGATCAGGAGGCAGTCAGGTGGAATTAGATTATGCCTCAGTGGCACCGGACCGTTTCATGCTCTATGATATCGCGGCTCTGCAGGCGGTTTACTGCCCTGATCCTGATTATCGCGTAGGTGATGATACATATGTTTTTGGAGACGTGCCTTTTTATACCACCATCTGGGATGCGGGCGGGCATGACGTTCTGAATTTCAGCGACACCTCTTCTTACAATATTATTGACCTTACCCCCGGCAGTCACAGCCATATAAATTACCGAGATATCGATATCCAGATTGCAGATCAGCAGGAAGTATACCGACAGCAACTTAATACCAGTCATTGGGACGACTGGGTGGCGGAGACACTCAGCAGCATCAGCTCTGACCTTTACACCGGAGAAAATGCCTTGGGCATTGCCTGGGGCACCATCATTGAAGAGGTAATCGGCGGGCCTGCAGGCAACTGGATCATAGATAATGCCGTAGATAATTACTTAACAGGCGGTGTAGGCGACGATCATTTTTACCTAGGTGCGGGTGGCTTTGACAGAGTCATCGGCGGCGGCGGATATGACCTAGTGGTACTGGATCAGTATGCTAGGCATCAGGTTGAATTGGGGGCTTACGAGGACTCTATGCTTCTAGTCGGAGATGAATTTGCCGTTCAGATGATAGGTATCGCAGGAATCAAATTTATGGATCAGATGTATATAATTGCTTGATAAAATGGAAACATAACTATTGGGAGGAAAGACCAATAGGGTAAAAGATTAACAAGTCAGGCACTTTGTTCTTTAACTGATTTTTCTAGAACAAGTCAACTCAAGGAGATTGCAACAAATGGCTGAAGACTCAGGAAGCGACCTGCTTCACAAAATTATGGGCACTCTTAGTGCGCAGACCTCTGCTCTGCAGCAGAATGTGCTTGGGGCGCGTTTACAGCTAATGCTTGATGCAGGTATTAGTAGTAATCTGCAGATAGCTGCTGTTCTTGGCGCTAACCAGCAGATTGTCGCTTCAATTCCCGAGGGTGAAGCCTCTATATCGTACCTGGCTAAAGTTGTTGGAGCGGCTATAAAAGAAAGTGAAGTAGATAAAGATGAATCGCCTCCGGAACAGGCACCCTGGTCACTGTTGATGCCTGCCTATCAAAACGTTCTGTATGTGAGCGATGGTACTGCTGAGGGCAGTGGCGTCGTTGAAGCTATTAGCGCATCCACCACCCGCAGGATTATTGTCAGCCCAGAAGAGGATGAAGCTGTAATCCAATTTGGTAAGAAAGTTTATTCCATCCAGGATGTAACACAAGTTCCTCAACTAATTGCCGACGACATTACTACCAATGCCCCAATAACTTTGGGCTCTATTACCCTCATTTCAGATAAAAATATCGATGGCTACTCTGCCTTTGTCACTGATGGCAGTCTTGCAGGTACTACCATTGTTCCTGATATAGAAGATTACTCCTCTGTTCATTCTAACGTTTTTGATCCGATCAGAGGTGTTATCTGGAGTGCAACCTCCACCGCGCCATACGGCAGGGAGTTGTTTGTAACACAGGTTTCAACCTCTGGTCTCGATCCGTCGGAGCTTGTTCTGGATATCAATCCGGGGACCAGTAGCTCTTTATCTTCACTGAGCGATTCTAGTCGTGCCTGCGTTATGAACAACGGGTTGTTGCTATTTCGAGCCGATGATGGAACGCACGGAAACGAACCTTGGATTAGCGATGGTACTGCTGTGGGAACTTTTATGCTTGCCGACCTGAGGGTTGGTAGTTTGAGAAGTGATCCCATTAGCTTTACTCCGTTTGGAGAGCTAGCTGCATTCAGAGCTACTACATCTGATTCCGGCGATGAAATTGTTATTACCGATGGCACCATTGCTGGAACTAAAATTATCGATATTAATGAGAATGGCTCTTCTATTCCGACTATCCTTGGCCACGTTGGCGACAAATTATATGTCGAAGCAAGGGTTGACTCACAAAGAAGTGTTTACAGTATTGATTCAGACCTGAGCCTTTCCCCTACGAATATGGACACTAGTGCTAAAATCCTGGCATGGGGGGATAGTGTCGCCTATTTTACCCACTCCGACCCTGACCATGGTACTGAGCTTTGGGCGCTCGATTCTGCTGACGATAGATTTTATCGAGTAAAAGATGTTCTTGCAGGTACCGGCAGTTCTCTGCCAGAAAATGCAGTCACTATAGGTGACCATTTGTTGTTCAGCGCGTATAGTTCTGCCACTACCAAGAGCTGGTTTATTTCCGACGGTACTGAAGCGGGTACCGTGCAGATTGCAGAGGGTCCTGGGCGTCAATATGAAGTCCTAAATGGTACATTGGTTTACGCA
>JAQUDG010000157.1 GCA_028685815.1 Desulfuromonas sp. | reverse complement strand
TATCCCCTGCCAGAGTCGCAGTTGGATCGTTTCCTCATCACCACCGGTATCGGCTATCCCCCTGCAGCGCTGGAAAAACAGATTATCCGCAGTGGCGGTATTCGCGATAAGATCCTCGATATCAAACCCATGCTCAGCCATGCTGAAATTAACCGGGCCAAACAGGCAGTGCAGAATATCTATCTCGACGACAAGCTGGTCGACTACCTGCTGGCCATCGCCGAAGCGACCCGCACTCATCCATTTATCAGTGCAGGAATTTCAACGCGCGGAGGGATCAGTATGGCCGCGGCGGCACGCGCTGCCGCCTATCTGGATGGGCGCGCGTACGTCCTCCCCGAGGATGTGAAACATATCGCCGTGCCCGTAGGTGCGCATCGTCTGATTCTGCACCATGAGCATCAATCCCTGAATAAACGTGAGGTGATGGCATCGATTCTCAGCAACGTACCCGTTCCTATGGTCTGAAACTTACCAAAGCGGGAACCCTCTATATCGTTATGACCCTGCTACTCGGTTTCGGAGCGGTTAATACCGGCAACAATTTACTCTATCTGCTGGTGTCGGCCCTGCTCGGGTTTATGGCGATTTCTGGGCTTCTCGGCCACTGGAATCTAAAAAACATCCAGGTAACCTTGGAGCCACCGGATGAGATCTACGCTGGGCTGGAGACGTTGATGCGGGTTCGGCTGTATAATCCGCATCGCCTGTTACCGATTTTTCTTCTTGATGTGTATTTTGACGCTCAAGCATCGCGTACCGGGCACTTGTCCCTACTCAAAAAGGGACAGCGCGAACCCGTCAGTGTTCCGGTCACGTTCAGCGCCAGAGGGGAACAGCAGTGCCAACTCCTGACTATCAGCTCCTCTTTCCCCATCAATTTCTTTGTGCGTCGCCGGGTACTGGAGCTCAGTCAGAGCGTTATCGTCTTTCCCCGTCCGCTGCTGTGCCGCCCGCTTGCGATTACAAATCAGATGCAAAGCGCAGGCGCGCTGGCAAGTCAGACAAAAGGGATGGATGGGGATATCAGCCACATCGGCAATTACCAGGGCACCGAACCGCTGAAGATGATCCACTGGAAACTGAGCGCACGCCACGACAGCCTTAAAACCAAGGAACTCTCCAACCTGCAGCACCCGCCGGTGCAGATCGATTTGCTGACTCTGCCGGGAGCCGGGCTGGAACAGCAACTGCGCTGCGCCGCTTTTCTGATCAATGATCTGACACAGCGCAACCAACCGGTCGGACTAAAAATGGGTGAGGTTACCCTTTCTCCCGCTCTAGGGCTGGGGCACAAGTTACGCCTACTCAAGGAATTGGCTATCTATGCTCAGGATTAAAACGCTGCTCGACATCCTGACGTACCTAGTGGTTGCCCTCGCCGTAATCCCGCTGTTTCCCTGGCTGGATGGTGCAGTGCAGCTCAGCGTTGTCGTTGTTTTTTGCGCTGGCCTGCTTGCGGATCGACGCCAGCGCTACCTGTTGGCCCCACGCTTGGCCACGGTTCTGACCTTCGCGTTCTTTGCCATTTACCTAGTTCAACTCAATCTAAACAACGTGGTGTCGCCGGTTATCAACCTGCTGGCCTTGCTCCTCTGCATCCGTCTGGCCACGGAGAAACAGGGGCGACACTATCTGCAGATTTTTGTGCTGGCGCTGTTCTGTCTGGCCGGTTCTTCCCTGCTCAGTTTAAGTATGCTCTACCTACCGGCTCTAATTCTGATGATCTTCGGGGTCACCATCGGCCTAGTGGTGCTGACTTTTTTCCAACGTGACCCCAGCTTACGCCTGAATCGAGCACAGAGCACAAGCCTGCTTAAAACCGCAGCGATTCTCCCTATCGGCTCGTTGCTGCTGATGCTGGCACTGTTTTTCGTCTTACCGCGCACCCAGTTCCCGCTGTGGAATTTTCTCAACCCCGATGCCTCGGCCACCACCGGTTTCAGTGAACAAGTACGCCCCGGTGCCTTTGCCAGCAACGCAACCAGCAAGAGTCTGGCCTTCCGGGCTGAATGTGAAAAAATTGGTGCGGAAGACCTCTACTGGCGCGGCACCGTTCTCAACACCATCGAAGGCTCGACCTGGAAACGCACCATTCACAAACAGGAAGCCACACAACTGGTTGGAGGCAAATCAATCACCTGCACCATCACCCTGCCCGCCACCGACAAACAATTTCTCTTCACTCTAGATCGACCTAGCAAACTCGACGGCATCCAGTATCAACACCACAGCGATCAGGTATTCATGGCACGTCAGGCTCTACGCAAAAGCGTCAGTTACCGGTGTGAATCACGTCTAGGAGGAGCATTACAGGTACTTTCTACGCCGGATACGAAACTCTACCTCGATGTGCCTGCCAACGTGTCGCCACAGGTCCAGCAGGTGGCAGACCGGATTCAGCAGCAGGCTAAAACTCCGCAACAACGCATCGCCCTGCTGGAGGAGTTCTTTCTCCAGCAACAGTTAAATTACGCCACCACCGATCTACCGGGAGCCACCGCACCTATAGAACAATTTCTGTTTGTTAAAAAACGGGGTTACTGCGAATTTTTTGCGTCTTCATTTGGCCTCTTACTGCGCTTGTGCGACATACCGGCACGTCTGGTGGGAGGCTATCATGGGGGGGAATACAACAATTTCGGTGGCTACTACCTGATCACCGAAGATTTAGCGCATGTATGGGTGGAAGCTCTGGTTGACGAGCAGTGGCAGCGCATTGATCCCAGCCGTCTTGCGGCCAACGCTTCGACTACCCTGCTTGCTGCGCGCCAGCAGGGGTTGTCTCTGGCCAAACGCACCATGGACAGCTTGGAGTATCTATGGACTCAGATGGTAATCAGCTACGATTTCAACACACAGGTTAGCTTGGTGCGCGCCAGCGGCAGCCAGCTAAAAAATCTGGTGCCCAGAACAGCCACATTGATTCGCACCGGGCTGATAATCCTAGCCCTGCTGCTCGGCGGAGCTGCGGTACTGTGGTTAAGGGCATATCAGCGCCTGACCCCACAGCAACGCCTGTTAAAACGCTACCAGCAGGCTGTGCAACAGCGCTACCAGCTTGCCAACATCCCCTCTGCCAGCGGTTTAGTGGAGTTGGCTATGGAGTTGGACGATCCGCGCTGCCTTACCTTCGCTCGCCGCTACAGCGCTATGCTGTACGGCAAGCAACCCTTCAACTCGGCAGAGTACCGCGATCTCAACTCGCTTATCGCTGAAATCCGCCAGGGGCAGAGCTAAACAACCTGAAAATCATACCGTATCAGGATCACGCAGAATGGCAGTAAACATCTGCTTGTCCGCAGCATCTGAAGCGAGAACCAAAACTATCTTGACCTCTTTGGTACGGCCATGAGCATCTTTTATATGGCACAGCCTCGCCATTTTATGGTTTTGTCTTTTGCTGTTGAGGGTTAAATCTGTGATGTTTTGTTGCAGATCCTCCGCATCAACAAGGTAATCAAAGAAGTTCTCCCCGAGCAATTCTTCTCGCGTAAGACCTAGAAGTTGTTCTGCCTTCTGGTTGGAAATAACTATCTTGCCATTGCCCAAGAAAGTGACAATCGCCGACCTGGTTGCCTCAATCAAGGTGCGGTAGCGAATTTCGGACTCTTCGCGCTGCAGGGTGGTGCGGTTAAGTTCCGCCATCATCTCATTGAAATCGCCCAGCAGCTGCCCAATTTCATCTCGGGAACCCGTTGTCGGAATCCGCTCATTGAGGCTGCCAGTGGTCGTGATTTTATGGATGGTTGTCGATGCCATCTTGAGGCGTCCTAAAATAAGGCGCCGCACCACGACATAGGTCGCTATAACAAAAAGCAATAACATTCCGGCACGGTAGCTGAGTTCCTGTTTAAAATTGTCGGCTAATTCAGCATACAGCGGCCCCATCGGCTTGGCAAACGACACCGCCCCCATGATATCTCCAACCTTGTCGTTATATGAGGGATGTCCCTTGGGAAAGCGCTCTTGAATATATGTCGGGGCAGACTCATAGGTGCCATGGCACTCCAAGCAGGACTGGTCTGCAATCTGGGCTTGCATATACCGAAACACCTTTTTCCCATCGAGTTCTACCACGGCATAAACTTCACTTTTCTCACCGGGCAGAAATCCTTCTAAAT
>JAQUDG010000053.1 GCA_028685815.1 Desulfuromonas sp. | reverse complement strand
CCCCTGGCGATAGTGGCGGTCCAGCTTTCATTGATGGACAGGTAGCTGGGATCGCTAGTTATATTAGCTCATTTAATATCAATAGGCAGAGCCCAGATATAGACTACAAGCTTAATAGCAGCTTTGGCGAAGTTGCTTTTTGGCAACGTATCAGCACCGAACAGCAGTGGATTGACCAGACCGTTCGCAGCTTTTATGCCGATGCGCCCCAGACCCCAGAAGAAGTTATAACAAGGATCATCGAAGGGGATAGCGGCTCCACGTATACTTATTTTCTGCTCCAATTCACTGGCATTAGAAGCTCGGCAGACGAGGTTTTGTCGGTAGATTACACCACCCGCAATGGATCAGCCCGCGCTGGGGAAGACTACCTCGCTGTTAACGGCACGTTAAACTTGTATCCTGGCGAAGACCAGGCAGTGATACCGGTAGAAATTCTCGGTGATGTTATCCCAGAAGGGGACGAAACCTTTTATCTGGATATATTTAACCCTGTTGGCGGCTCCTTTGGGGGCGGTATCGATGTATTAAGTGCGATGCGCACCATACTCGATGATGACTGGGCCTGATAATTAACACGGCAATAAAGGTTGATTTAGCTGAGGCAAAACACGTCTCACCCCAACATCGGCGATATTGGGGATAGTGGCGCTAGCGGGTCAATGTTTTCCTGTTCCAGAACCAGACCAGTCTCCATGATCTTGTCCTTTAGGGATACAAGGTCAGGGTAGGGATCGATGGCTTTTGATGGGCGTTTTGTATGTGCCGCTCAAGAGTTTCCCCATATTTATTTAAGCAGCAGATCTCCCATCATGAGAAACAGGGAGGTCTGCTGCTTCATTTGTGAGTAGATATGGTCATCGATGTCACCCCAGTGGAAAAAAGGATAGACTCGTCATATGGCGTGTGTAGAAGTTTTACGATGCAACTTGGTTGGGGCCCACAAATCCCAACCAAGTCGCACGTGATTTTTTTATCTTACAACCAAAGATGGCACAAACCAAATGGAGGAAGTGAGAAAGGCTGTCTGCGGACAGGAAGCCATCCCGCCCGACGTGTTTGCCCGGGTTCTCACGTTACAAATATATGAAGCGAATGATTAGTTCAGCCATTTCTGCCTTAGCGCTCGCCGCCTTGGTCGCAGGCTGCAGCAGCAGCTCCTCTCACCACACCAATTCCGAAGGAGATGACGCTCCGGACCTAGTCTTTTATCTCGATAGCGCTCCGAACACCCCCACCGAACCTTCCCGCTGGGAGGCAGACGCCGGTTCCGTGCACTTCTACGACGATGCCAACATCGAGAGTTATTCCGCTATCAGTTTTTTTGAGGAGGAAGACGCTTTGATCTTCTCACTCACCAAGCCTAGTCTTGTGCAAACCCTTAACCGCCATGGCGACGTGGTTTTCAATGTCATTTCAGGTGATATCACCTCACGGGTATCCCTCTATGACGCGGTTGGCCCAAACACGGTGGTTAGCACTCTTGAGCAGTACAATGCAATTGGCTCAGGCAAGGTTGAATTTCGCGGAGCTGAAGTTACCCAGCTAGTTTCTCTAGATAATCTCGACGGAACCCTTGACGTGCCTGCCGAGATTTCTGCTGGGACTGGTTCGTATTACTTTAACGACAACGCAAACACTCCCAGTGTAACCACGCTTATCGACTTTGGCGCTGACGACACCCTGAATTTTTCAGGGGTTGAGCCTGCCAACATAGCGGTATCAAGTTACTCGAACAACGTAGAGATTCACGTCAACAAAGACGCAGTGATGTCCGTTGTGGTTATTGAAGGGGCAGCCCCTAACAACACCATGGTTTTCGATATTGAAAGCTTCAACGCGCTAGGTGTAGGCACCATCACCGCAACTGATACCGCTGGCGCCTCATTGTTTATGTGAATTGCAAAAGGTCTGACAGAAAAACTGGCCCGGTTATTCTAAGTATTTCTGCTGGCCGGTAGCGCGCAATTTGAGCGCGAAATGATGCTTTAGGGCTTAGTACGGTAAAACAACCTGCTCAAGCACTTAATGGAAAAGGAGAACAACAGTAATGGGTCAACCACAATCTGCACCAACAAGTCCGAACTTTACCGGAATCTTGCATGCCGACACCCCCACTTACATTGTAAATAGCGGGTTCTATACTCGTCTTTACGACGCAGCTGGAAATCAGCATATAACTGTGCAACCCGGTGGGTCCCTTTCACTTAGAGGTTCGTTGGGAAACAACAGCATTACACTCCCTGGTGACTCGGATGCTTGGACGGTAAGCAGGGATGGTTCCGTTGCGGTATTCACGAACGCCGCTGGGTCTGTAGTAGAAGTTCCCGCAACGCGTACCGCCCAAACCATTAACTTTGATGACAAAGCAGGGCTTGAACTGGCGATTGATGTCAGCGGCACCGAGCCAGCGCTTCTACTCGGTGCTCAAATTCTGGTTGCGGATGCGGACGGGGCAGCAATAGACTTCACCCCTCCTGAATTCACTAGCCGCGTACTTGCGCTCGTAGGCGATAATCAAGATGCAGGTGTGGTTGTCTATGCCGCTGAAGCAACCGATGCTAGTGAAGTAGTTACCTACTCAATTAAGGCAGATGCTGAGGATTTCGCGAGCTTCTCTATCAACCCAGAAACTGGTGCAGTAACCTTGCTGGATGAACCAGACTATGCAACCAAACCTGCATACAACTTCACGGTAGTAGCAACTGACGCAGTTGGAAACAGCGCTGAGAAGTCGGTCACCCTAGAGGTACAAGATAAAACCCCTCCTGAGATTACGGGAGCCACGATAACTGAGAACGGTAGAATAGCGCTGTTCTTTTCTGAGAGAATCTCGTCGTTTGACTTAAACACCCTAAATGTAACCGTAGGTGGAGAATCTGTAGAGATTTCCAGTCTAGATTCTTCCTACTCCTCCCCCGTAATAATGAGCCTGAGTCGCTTTATCAACCCGGATACCACCGAGGAAATTGTCGTAGAATACATTTATGATGGCAGTGATCCTAATAAGTTAATAACGGATCACGCTGGCAATGCTATGCTTGATCAGAGATTTGTAGTTGAGAATAAAGTAGTGCCGGAGCTTACCTTGCTTGAAGCTCTTGAAGCAGAGACCTTGCCACAAGATTACTACCTTTTCAATGGTTACGTAGACCTCGGTGTATTGACAGTTGCTGATGTGCCAAGCGCCAAAGCGGCAGCACAGGCGATAGTAGACGGTGCGCTTAATGCTGCAAGTGTTAACCGTCAAGATAACTACACCCTCGCAGATACCCTTGAGAACTTGCTAGGTGCGGCAGAAGGGGTGCTTGATGACGCTACTTCATACAGCCTTACCGATGAGACGACAGAAATGGGCGAACTAGACGGAGCAAGCTTTACCGTTGCTTATGGCGCAACAAACAAAAGCGATTATACCTTTAATCTAGCTCCCCTTGAGAATCCGTATGAAGGAGCTCAAGCCCCATGGACTCTTGTTATGGAGACCAGCAGCGATTTTTTTATTCCTCGGGGGAGTTTATTTGGTGAGAGATCTATTTTTATCAGCGATGGTACTGCTTCCGGTACTGAGAGCCTCGCCCTCGATGGTGTGGAGGACTCTTTGATCTTTGCAATTACTCCAGACGAGAGTGGGGTCTACTATTTCAACGACTACGACGGTTATCTCGGCTACAGTGATGGAACTGTTACCGATGCGGTAAATCTGGCAGAGGATGAATTTCTTGCCTATCAATCCTTCGTAAATAATGAACATGTTATTATAGCAGAGAAGTATGCGGTCATCGTCAGTGACGGAACGCCCAGCGGTACTTCAACCCAGAGCATAGATTACCCTATCTTTCCAGGAATACGTGACATACAACGGCAGAAGTACTGGTTTGCTACGGTTAAAGATGACTCTGGTATTGAACTTGCCCAATTCGACTACAGCTCGGATAGCGACTATAACACGGTGCTAGTTAAGGATATCTGGCCAGAAGGCGGTGACGGGCTAGATGGTAATTTGCGTAATAGCGAAAATTCAGCATTGCTCCCAGACGGTAGGCTGATATTTAAAGCCAACGACGGTGAGCATGGAGACGAACCCTGGGTCAGCGACGGTACTGAGGCAGGAACCTTTATGTTGCTGGATTTGTATCGTGATGGGGAGAATGGTTCAGGTTCTCGACAGTTTACCCCATTCAATGATTCTGTGGTATTCGCGGCAGATGTGTACGATGGAAGCTTGGGCGAGCTTGGCCGTGAACTTGTAGTTACTGATGGCACCACTGCTGGGACTTCGGTCCTAGACATCAATCCCGGCGGTTCACCCTCCTACCCTATTATCCTCGGTCAGGCCGGTGAGCTGTTGTACTTTACCGCCGCCGATGCAGATGGCGTGGGGATGTTTTCTACAGATGGAACTGATTTCACCAAGCTTGCAGCCATCAACAACGCTGCTCAGATGCTGGCCTGGAATGAAAAAGTTGCCTTTTTTAAAGCGGTGGATGCAACTAGTGGTGTAGAGCTATGGGCAGCTGATCTGAGCGGAAGTGCCGCAGTCGATGCAGCCTTTTATATGGTAAGAGATATTCTTCCCGGTACCGGTTCAGCCTTGGACTCTTCAACAGATGTGATAGCAGTAGATAACTCCATCGCCTTTAACGCCAACACTTCAGACACATACCAGAGCTTTTTCCTCTCAGATGGCACCGATGCTGGCACCATTAGGCTTTCAGTCGACCCAGCCCTCACCACAGAAGTGGTAGACAGTGTTCTGGTCTTTGCCACAGCGGATGCTGTCTATAGTGTAGATGCAGGCGCAGCGGCCCCTGCCGCCACACGGTTGCTTGGCGCTGTAGGCACAACAGAAATGCAAAGTGATGCCAATCAGGTCTTCATTATGCTTGAAAACGGCGAACTACATGCCACCGATGGCACCAGAGCCGGAACCCAGGCGCTTGCCTCAGATGTAGAAAATTTCAAAGTGATCGCTGAAGACGCCATATTCTTCGTTCAAAATAGCACCAGCGGTAAAAGCCTGTGGTACTCCGATGGCAGCGCAGACGGCACTTACTGCATTGAAGCCCTGCTGCCGGACTTTTACTACGACATGAGTTCAGCAGTAGGGATTAAAACCGCTGGGTATTCATTAAATAGAGGTGTTGCAGATACCGGCGCAACCGAATATGCCGGTGGCTTCGCAGGTGATGATGGTGCGGTTGCACTTCTCGGCTTGGTGGAGGATGGCGGTATTTTCTCTTTGCCAGCCGCATAACACCGATGGTAAGAACTGTGGTGCACCCGCAAAGCAGCGCATGTTTTCCTTAACAACAATTTTTTATCCGCAGATGACGCAGACAGGCGCAGATTAAAGGCTATAGCACAACCTCTGGATTCCCGCTAACGCGGGGAAGGTAGGATGGCAAAGCCGAGCTTTGTCATCCTACTGCACAGACGTTGCATGCAACTTCTCTACCGCCACCGGCACCACCCGCAGTACCTATGCGGTGGAACCTTCTTTGCGCATAAAAAGTCCATTGCCAGAAGGGGACGAAACCTTTTGTCTGGATGTGTTTAACCACCGTTGGTGGAGTTTTGGGGGGAGGCCTGGATGTATTAAGTGCGATGCGCACCATCACAGACGATGACTGGGCCTGATAATCAATGCGGCACTAAATGCTGATTGCGTTGAGGTTGACGCGTTCCCTCCGCTATTGGGGGCAGCGGCGCTAGTGGATCAATGTTTTCCTGTTCCAGAATCAGGCCAGTAGCTAAAATTTTGTCCTTTAGGGATACCAGGTCAGGGTAGGGGGCGATGGCTTTAGATGGGCGTTTCTGCATTTGGCGCTCAGGAGTTTTTCCATATTTCAGCAGCAGGTCTTCCGTCATGAGGTGAAGGGAGGCCTGCTTTTTTATTTGGGAGTAGATATGGGCAGAGATGTTGAGCCCTCCGATGTCAATATCGCCCCAGTGGAAAAAAGGGACAGACTCTTCACATAGCGCATCCAAAAGCCTGACGATGCGACTTGATTGGGGGCCCATAAACCCAGCGGTATAAAGGATAATGCCGTTGTCCTCAATTTCCCGGCAATGGCGGTTAAAAGAGGCCAGATTTTCGATGGTCAGGATATAGTCCGGTGTTGTGGTTGGGGTTATTTCTTCTATCGCGTCGGGGACAATCCCTAGATATGGATACGCCTGATCGACAGGCATCCAGTGGCTTCCAGTCCTAACTTTGATAGGCCCTTTGATAAAAATCGGCATGGGAAACTTTACTAGACCCAGATATTCGTACAGCTCCTGGGCATCCATCCCGGTGGAGAATTCTTCATTCCAAACAGCGGCGAAACGCTCGCGCATTCTTTCCAGCGCTTTTGAATCGCCAAGGTTTTTAGCGCTGAAGGTTCTCAAGTCCAACTCAGCATGTTTGTTGTTTTGTACCGCGATAAGTGCTTTGGCTAACAGGATCAGACTGTCGGTGTCACTGGGATTTATCCGCTGGGCGGATTGATTTTTGCCCCACTTTGCATAGACGCGCTCAAACAAGCGTTGTATCCATGCGTCGGGTACAGGGAAGATCGCTTCTATCTCTTTTCTGGCCTCGGACACAAGATCCTTGGCTAAGGTTAGATTGAGAAATTTCCCTAACCCCTTCCCATCAAGCAACCAGATTTTTTTCAATAAATGGTTATCGTGGTGCTTGCCCCAAACCAGTTCAACACAGCCTGCTTTTTCTGCGTTGACCAAGCAGGCATGCAAGTTGTCCTTGTCTTCTGGGCTTATGGTTTCAAAATAGGCAGCGGCCCGTCCTTTGTTGATTGGCAGGGATTTGCGCCTGCTACTGCCCGGGTTTTGTTCCCAAGCCTGAAACAGTTTCACCAGGAGTTGTTGCCCCGGTTCCATCTGCCCTGGCATGTCTAAACTGGCTCCAGATTTGGAACAACTTCGGCTGCAGGTGTTGTGCGGAAGGGGTTGTCAGATTGTAATAATTCACGGGTTTTATCCGACAGTGATTCAATTTCAAGCTCGATATTCCCCCCGTTGCGCGTGACCCAGACCACGGTATTCACTTGACCCGCTAAGGTGGTATATTTGTCGTCTGGTGCCGCCAGCAGAATCTGCAAATTGATCTCCTTCAGGAACTCAATGCAGTTGTAGATATTCGCCCCGTCGAGCTTGCTGAATGCCTCATCAAATGGAGCAAGGTTCATCCCCCCGTATGCGCTGCGTCCGGGCCGACTAACGATCTTGTAGGCCGAAGCTAGGGATGACCCGATGGCGACGTAGAAGGGCGCCATATTTTCCCCTCCAGAACCCTTTGCAATGCGGTGCTTAAGGTTGGCTACCTTCTGATGCTCCTGGTTGAACATTTCAACATCATAAACAAAGTAGTTGCGGTAATCCTGCATCACCTTGCCCAGATCCTCATCCTGAAAAGCGTTTTTTATTTGTATAATCGCATTCCGGTGAGGGGAGTTGGGATCAGTGGTGGGGTCAAACAATCCACCAGCGGCCGCCACCACGGTCTGGTCATTGGCGAAGTCTTGCGCCAGCTTATAAATCGCCTCCAACTCGGGAGCAGTTTTTGCTTTAAACTGGTAATACTCACCATGAAAGGGGCGGTTCTTGAGGATTTTATTGAGGCCAGCAATATTGTCTTTGACCTCATTGAGCTGTTCAGCAAGTCGACTGATGAATTTATCCCGGAAGATATTTTCTACGTCTGCCAACGCGTTTTTAGCCTGCTCTGCATAGTTCGCAAAGGTTGTATCTTCAAGGCGAAGTTTTTCGTCTCGGATGAAGATGTGTCTCGCGGCGAAGGTATCAAACTTTATCCCTTCATTATGTAACAGGTACGCAGCAGGCGTATAAGTGCTCAGGAAGTCTTGCAGCCCCTCGATAACCGCCACCCGGTTTTTCTCCAGGGAATTCTTTCGGCTTATCAGGTGTTTATCAATATAAGTGATGATGTCGAGATAGGGGTTTTCGCTTGCGCTAAATTTATCTCTGAGTTTTTCTAGCTGATCTGCCCCTGCCGCCGTGTCGAAGCTGGGGTTCCCCTCAAGCATGAAGGTAAGGCTCTGGGTTAAGGTTTCGGCTCTTTTGTAGTGGCCGGCAAGCGCCTCTTCGAGTCTCCCCTTGCTCCCCTCTTTTTCGAGGCGGAGCTCTTTTTTCTGCTTAATTGCATCCTCAAGGAGGGTACAGGTCTCCTTCAGGGTCTTGATGACTTTTTTCAATTCCGAATCATCAATGTTTTCCAGCAGCGCCAGCTCGGCTTTTTGCCTTTTTAGTTCCTTCTCTTTTAGGTCTCTTTCTGCGGATTTAAGGCTGAAAAAATCGAATTCGCTATTATATATCTCAATAAAGCGGTCGAGGATGCCAGCGGCAGCAGATAACGCCTGTTGCTTGCTTTGCAGCATATCTAACTCATCTTTTTGGATCTTTTGCTGCTTACGCAAGCGCACAAGCTGCTTTTCTCGATTGGACCGCCCCAGAATCAACAGAGATGGTTCGGCCATCATGCTTGTGACCCCGCCAGAGGTCAGCATCATATCCGCAGTGGCCGCACGTTGGTGCTGCAGGAGTTCGGTTTCTTTTTCGACACAAATAATATTCCCCAGCCGCAGATTGATGAACGCCCGCGCGTGCGCGTTGTCGGTCACCACAAGCTCGGCCAACGATCCCTTTTGGCACCGCCCCATCCATTCTTCGGTCTTGGTCGTATTGACCACATGGGCGCCCCGAAATTCTTTCCCCTCATAGCGATACAGGCGGATAGCCTCGCGCGCCTGTTCTGGAGGGACAATCAAGGCTTCGCGGATATTACCCAGAACAGCCTCAATGGTGTTTCTCCACGCTTCATCCTTCACGTCAATTAAGTCACATAGGGGTTCCGGTCTGATCCGGTTTTTATCCAAGAGTTCAATCAATCCATGGGTTTTGCGCTGCAGAGGGGATTCATTGTTTTCCAACTGCGCGATGATTTTCGCTCGATCTTCACACTCTTTAAGCGCTGGCGAAATCCGGCTCCAAAAATGCTTGATGCTGGCTTGAATTTCTCCATAGCCCTGTCCCCCAGAGCCGTGTCCTTTGTATTTGTCGTGGAGACGTTTGACCGCAGCATCAATCTCCTGCGGAAATTTCAACCATTCGGCGGATAGGAGCCCATCATCGATCTGAGTCATGTTGAGGAGGTTTTCAGTCGCTGCTAGGAGCGTCGCGGGAACCCTTGCTTTGCTATCTACGATTTTAAACAGCTTCAGGCACTCGGCGCGGCGTGTGGTTATGGAGTTATCCACCTGAACCAATTCACCATGGATTGCATTAACCAGATTCTTAAGTTTTTCAATTTTCTGGGTAGAGTCTTGGCGGATGTAGTCTTGCTCTTTTTCCCAATGCTCGCGCTCTCGCTCTTTATGTTCTTTCTCTAGCTCAAGCAGATTGGCGTCAAGCCCTTCAATCTCCGCTTGCAGATCGTCCTTTTCAACCTCTGCCGGGCTTGCCAGTTCGTAGCACTCTTCAACCCGCGCAGACAACGAGGTGTATTCGTGGAGGAGGATATCCGCTTCCGCGTGGGTGACCTTTTCACACAGGGTTTCAAGCATGCCTAGGCGTTCAATGTTTTTTGCGGTAAGGGTGGCTTTCTCTTGCAGGTTTTTCCAGAAATCCAGAGAGGTTTTCAACTCACGAATATTTATCAGACTTGGTTCAAGCATATTGCGCCGCACAAATTCAGTGGGGTCGGCAATCGGTTTGAAAGCAATCGCGGCCAACAGCGACTTAACCAAGGTCTGTGGGTTGGATGGCATCCCCGGTTCCGCGCTCATAATCGTGTAAAACTGGCGCGTGAAGTCACCCGGACCTTTGTGCGGCAACAGCAGATTGGCTCTGCCGTCATAGAAATCTTTATCATATTTCCCGAGGGTGAAGCGCCGGATAAGCTGCTCGCGGAATCTTTTCCAAGGCAGGGTTACCACGCCTGTGTTGTGATCCTCGGTAAAATCATCGACCGTCAGCGGTGCCCCTCGGGTGATGAAATACCCGTTGATGGTTTCTGTCGGGTCGGTGGCGGTCGCCCAGATGGAAATTCCGGCACTGATGTGCTCGTCTGTTTCATCATCGTAGAAGCACAACGCAATGTAAGTGTTTGCAGAAGGTCTTGGTTCTACTCGCACCGTTGAATTTGGGTCGCTGACCACCCCTAGGCAATATTCCCGAATCGAGCGCGAGGACTTCTCGTTGCTCCCCTTATTTAGGCTGATACTTTTGTTGCCCCCACACAAAACGGTTTGAACTCCATCAATAATGGAGGACTTCCCCGCCCCATTCGCGCCAACGATAGCGGTGTGACCAGCGACGGGGATTTCCTCGGCCTCAAACAGATACCATTGCACTAGAATGATTTTCGTCAGTCGCTTCACGCGTCCACCTCTTCTTCATCTTCCTCAATTTCGACATCCCCCTCAAATTCAACATCTTCATCCTCGGCGCTGATCCCTGCATGTTGCTCAAGGGTTTTAAACCAGCTTTCGTTTAATACGATTCTAACCGCAGGGCGGATGCAAAAATCCAGGGTGCGGGATTCATTCTCCTGAATATCATCGATCAATCCCAACCGCTTGAAGTCAGCCAACATCCGGCGCAACTCGGTTAATCCCGGGCGCTCTTCCGCACCGGTAGCAAACTGATATTTGGCGATTAGTTTTTCCGAACTTGTATACGCGTTGCCGTTTTTGATCGTGAAGCTTTCCAGCGCTTCTTCATACAGATAGCGCAGGGTCAAAAGGAGAAGGGCTTCGGCTTTTTTAAGGCGCAAGGAAGTCATCCGGTTGCGCGGCAGAATCCCTACCATTCCCACTTCCTGATCGAGAATGAACGTGTGATTCAGCGCATCGAAAAGGTTTTCGAAGTAGGCGGCATGATTGATCAGGGTTAAATAGGTCTTCCGATCTTTATCCATATCGTAATAGATGAATTGCCGCGTCATCAACGTTGCGGCAGCAGCACGGAAATGATCGGGGTCCTTCTCTTGTCGCTCAGACAGCTTTTTCAAATCACTTAACATCTAATCTCCTTTGCACGACGAAATCTGAACAGGCTACCCACTCCGTTTCAATCCGCGTTTTCTTCCTCTGAACGCTAAAGGCGTTGGCGCTGAATTGACCTTTTCCGTGCATGCGGGGAAGGTGGCGGATCAGCAGGAAGGAGATCAGATCATCAACACTTTCGATGGAAAACTCTGCGGCATGCATCACGGTGCGCCCACCCATCTGGGTGTCGAGATAACGCACCACCCGCATAGGTTCAAAGGCTCTCTTTTTCATATACGCGCGGATGATGTTTTTCCGCGCGATAGCCTCAGGGCTGAGGGCTCGAGAACGCAGCACCTGGGCGGAAGGTTTTTCTTTCCTACCGTGAGGTGGATAAATGCTGAAAGGGCTGAATAACTTCAGCTGATGGGTTCTTGGAGGTGCCGGAATGTTTTGGCCTTCTGCTTGGTCTTCGGTGTCATCCAGATGTTCCCCGAGATTACGCAGCAGGTCGGCAATGCGATTGGATGCGCCCGGCATGGTTCGGTCAATAAAGCGCACGGTCTCATCCACGCGATTTTGCAAACGGGCGCAGAAAGAGTCGATTTTGTTGAGGCGGCCATCGATCCCTTTGAATATCTTGATGATGTACTCGATATCGCGTTGGAGCCGATATGCCGCATTTTCTGCGTCAATCTGGTAATGTTCTTTGTAGTGTTCGATCAGATGCTGCTTAATCTCCGGAAGCATCTCGGCTTGCCTGAGGAGTTCAATGATTCTCCCGCGGAACCGAAAGGGATTATCGGCGGAGTTCAGGGTTTTATAATCGGCAATCAGGATCCCCTCGACAAACTCTGCGAAAAAATTGGCGAGGATCTCTTTTGGGTCTTTGGTTTTTATCAACAGATCCTGAACTTCTTTCAAGCTGAACAGAATACCGCGAAGGTGGGCAGAAAACTCTCTCGTTGCACTTACCGCATTAAGGAACACCATCCCCCGCTCTTGCGGTTGTTTGATCGCAGTCTCGATGTGAGACAGGATGGAAACAACCACGAGACCGTAACTTTTTTTCTCACTGCTTTCAATGTGTAGCAATGCTTCCAGCAGCAGAGTTGCATAGGGATTCGGCGTGATAAAGCTATGATATCCCTCCTCTTCGATCTCCAGCCATCCCGTAGCCAACAGGCGGCGGTAAATGTACTCTGCAGCGCTTGAGGGGGTGTTGTAAATCTCCTCCGAAGTGCTGTCTTCATCCGTTAAGGCCAGATGTTCTTCGGAAATTAAGATTTGGTGTATTTCGGTTAAGACCGAATCGCGCCGTAGCGCATCGGATTCAGGGTTCTCTTCGTCTCCGAATATCCGATTTATCTGCTTTAAGACCTTTTCAAAAACATGTCTATTTGGCCCTGCGAGGGGGCGAAAAATTTCATCAGGGAGTTTTCCAAATATCATTTAAAATAACCCGCAATTTATTTACGGTTCTCCAGCACTACTTGCCAAATAGCCGAATGGTTGGATTTGTTGAGCCGAGAATACTACTCTGGAACCATTCTATATAATAGAATTAAGCGCAGAGGAGGTAGGAAAAAAGATTAAGCAGAGGTGCCTGCCAACGTGCATCTGGGCCTGCGCTGGTT
Organism: Desulfuromonas sp.; assembly: GCA_028685815.1. Lineage (GTDB taxonomy): Bacteria > Desulfobacterota > Desulfuromonadia > Desulfuromonadales > Desulfuromonadaceae > JAIVHC01. The sequence continues at coordinate 5,084 of JAQUDG010000053.1, read as the reverse complement.
GCAGTTTTCGTAGCCAGTGCCGAGGGTAGGGGGTACTCCCAAATCACGAACTTTTCCTTTCAGAAATATACCATTTTCCTGCATCAGTTGGGGGTTTTGCTCCCCACTTATAATTGCTCTCGCAAGCACGTTTTATTTTTACTGTCCCACGAGAGAGGGTTGGCGGTCATGCTTGAGAGTGAAATAAATGTTAAATGGAGCACCTTCCGAATCCACGGGGGCTATTCACCAAAGCGGTGGGTAGCCACAGTTTTTACATGCAATTTTCACACAGGTGTTTTGCACGTGATTAGTGCATCATTGTTTCTGTGAATTTCAACAGGCCTGACAAAAAGACGGGCCACGGTTATTCTCTTTGGTTGAATCGCCAAACCCACCCAAAGAGGAAAGAAACCATGACCCGTCTAGAAGATTATAACGCGATTAACGATGTTGTGAAACTATTAGCTGAAGATGGCTTTGATTCGCTTGGCGAGGCCATTCGTAGAATCATTAATGAGGCCATGCGTCTTGAGCGACAGAATCATCTTGGTGTTGGGCACTATGAACGCAGTGAGGCTAGGTGCGGCTATGCCAATGGGTACAAATCAAAGACCGTGCAGACCCGCGTCGGAGCGCTTGATCTTGCTGTTCCTCAAGTTCGAGACAGCAGCTTTTATCCTTCGAGTTTGGAAAAGGGTCTGCGTTCAGAGCGAGCTCTTAAGGTTGCGCTGGCCGAGATGTATGTTCAAGGGGTCTCCACCCGCAAGGTTGCCAAGATAACTGAACAGCTTTGTGGTTTTGAGATCACATCCACCCAGGTGAGTCGCGCAGCCAAAGAACTCGACGAAATACTCGAACAGTGGCGTAATCGACCTTTGGGAGCATTTCCCTATGTCTATCTCGATGCCCGTTATGAAAAAGTCCGCCATAATGGTTCAGTCATTGATGTCGCCGTTCTGGTTGCAATTGGCGTAGCAAAAACCGGTAAACGACAAATACTGGGAACTTCTGTTGCCCTGTCGGAGCAAGAAGCTCACTGGCGTGATTTTCTTCGGAGCCTGCAAGAACGTCAATTACACGGGATCCAGCTATTCATCAGCGATGCCCATGAAGGACTTAAGGCCGCACGCAAGGCCGTTTTCCCCAGTGTCCCGTGGCAACGATGTCAGTTTCATCTTCAGCAGAATGCTCAAGCGTATGTGCCGAAAAAGGAGATGAAGAAAGAGGTTGCTGCTGCAATCCGGGGGATCTTTAATGCGCCTGATGAAGCCGAAGCCAAAAGGCAATTAAACCTGCTTGTAGAACGTTATGAAAAAGCAGCTCCTCGCCTGACGGCATGGGCAGAAGAGAACATCCAAGAAGGACTGACCATCCTCCAGTTCCCTGAAGAACATAGACGCAGGATAAGAACCAGCAACGTTATTGAACGAGTCAACAAGGAGATTCGACGGCGCACTCGAGTCGCAACCCTTTTTCCCAACGAAGATTCTTGCTTAAGACTCGTCAGCGCCGTGCTGATGGAGATATCGGAAGAGTGGGAAACTGGCCGAGTTTACTTGACTTTTTAAGGGTCAACGATCGCTCCAAAGAGAAGTTTTGAATTTACAGAACAGTTGTTGCTTTATCTGCGAGACAGCTACTAGCGCTGCATAAAGGATGGGATCAAGATCGCAGCCATAGGGATTGATACTAATGCGGTAGGGCAGTTCTGGGAAAATGCGAGGGTGATCTATGACGTGGCTAATTTACCGCAGGCGATGTTCGAGGTGATGGAGAAGCTGAAGCTGGGAGTGGCGGCGTAGTGTGGGCATGGCTAGGAGGGTGCCAGCGATCTAGGGTGAGCACTGAGCAGACGTATACAACAATACGCGCACCCAAGAGGGAGGGGATCTTTGTCCTCTTTCCCAGAGCGCTGCTTTTTTTAGTTACTGCAATGACAATCTAGGCCAAGCGGGTAGCCGCGAGAGCTAATTCAGCTTTACAACTTCCTCAGCGGAAGTGGCAGTCAGCACATTCTCAGCAAAGCGCTCAAGCTGCTCCTCTGTTGCTTTAGCAAGCTGCTCCTCAACATAGGATGGTATCTGGCCGAAACGCAGCTGGATCTGTTTGCGCAGCAGCTTGGATTGACCGCCTAGGATGCCTCGTGCTTCGCCTCGTGCCTCGCCCTCATTTACCCATTTCTGTGCAAGTGTAGCCATGAGTTCCTCCTTCGTATTACTACTTTCGAGACTTTGTTCGATAGTCTCCTCATCGATGTGATCACTGCAGCCGATAGCGTATTTCAGGTAGGTCTCGATCTTTTCGAGGATGCTACTACGCTCCCCTGGGGATTGCGCCAGCATGTATGTGATCTGCGGGAGATATTGCCTCAACGAGTCTCGTTTTATGTGGTACAGAATCTCTAAAAACGCTCTGACCCCAAAGTCTAACTCCTCGCGTTGCCTATCCATGTGAGAAACGTCCCAGAGGACATAATCGAACGCTGGGGTGTAGGGGCGCAGGGCTTCTGGATCTTCAGTGTTTATGAGATCTAGTATACCACGCCTGCGCCAAGCACGCTTTCCATGGTACAGCACCAGCGAAATGATGGGCGGCAGTTTCTCTGTAGGGTGTTCTTTCTGGCATATCTCCCACTGAGCTGCCTTGTATTTTAACAGCTGCAGACTACACCAGTCGTCCATGTAGCTCTTATGCTCGAACAGGGTGTAAATGTAGGCATAGTGGTCCTTGTCAGCGCCTTTCTTGCCGCCGTCCTTACCCTTCTTACCATCGTCCCGACCTTTGAGCTTCACCCGAAACACGAGATCGCTGAAGGTGCTGCGCATGGCCTTACTGACATAGGAGCCATCAACACGCTCGATAGTGGATAGATCCATTGGAGCGGCGAGTCGTTCCGGCAGCTCATGTTGAAGCAGGTTACGAACTACGCTGAGATCTCCGAGCTCTTTACGGAAGAACGCATCATGGAATTTGTGGATTTGATCACTCATATCGCGATTGTACCCTGCACTGGGAGGGTAGGCAATGCTGAAAAACTATGCGAGATATGGGCAGTGGGCAAGCAGTTCCAGGGGGGGGATTCCGGGGTGATCCACGATATCGGTAATTTACCGCAGGCTATGTAGGTATGGTAAGAAGACTTTATAGTAGCGACCTTCGAGCATCGCGGACTCAGTCTGGGTCACCCAGGTGTCCCATGAATAAAAAAGCACTCACAGCTGAAAGCCGTAAGTGCCTAATATTTTATGGTGCCCAGAGACGGAATCGAACCGCCGACACGAGGATTTTCAGTCCTCTGCTCTACCGACTGAGCTATCTGGGCAATGCGGGAGCAGTTATAGCGCGATGGCTTATAGGAGTCAATACAGAAATTGTTTTTATTCAGAAAAATTTTCTTGCCAAGGAGGATAGTCTGGATTACCTTCATCGCACTACAGGTATAACAACCTTCAATAGCAGGAAAATTTTCATACATGCATTTTTTTACGTTTTTCAGCTTTTTTAGTTTTTCCTTTTGGTTCGGCTTTTTTAGGCCGTCTGCCCGGGGTGAAATTTGCTGAGATAACGCAGAACCAGTACCAACATACAGCGAATATACCATCAATCGACCACGGGCAGGCAGGGCTTCCCGTGGTCGTTGTGTTTTAAGGATAAAACTGACGATAGCGGGGCTCACCGGCTTTTACTGCTTTTGGTCTTAGCGCAAGAGAGAAGGGGTTAAGAACATGATTATTGTAATGAAGCAAGATGCCAGCGCCGCGCAATCAGAGGCAGCAGTTAAGCGTATCAAGGAACTGGGTTACGAGCCGCATGTGATCCGCGGTCAGAGACGCGATGTTATCGGCGCGGTGGGAGATGAGCGCGGCAAGATGGTGCTCCAGAGCCTAGAATCGATGAGTGGGGTGGACAAGGTGGTGCCGATCTTGCGGCCGTATAAGCTGGCAAGTCTCGAAGTCTGTCCGCAACCGAGTCAGGTGGAGATCGTCCCTGGAGTGGTAGTTGGCGGGCCGGAGATCATCATTATGGCGGGGCCGTGCGCGGTGGAGAGCGAAGAACAGATTGTGTATACCGCCAAAGCGGTGAAGCGCGCCGGAGCTCAGATGTTGCGCGGTGGTGCGTTTAAGCCGCGTACCAGCCCGTATTCATTCCAGGGGATGGAGGAAGATGGACTGAAGCTGCTGGATATTGCGCGCCAGGAAACAGGGCTGCCCTTTGTGACTGAAGTGGTTAATCCGCGTGATGTGGAGATGGTGGCGCGGTATGCCGATGTGCTGCAGGTGGGGGCGCGCAATGTGCAAAACTTCGCCCTGCTGAAAATGCTGGGCCAACTGGACAAGCCCATCCTGCTGAAGCGCGGCATGGCTACCACTATCCAGGAATACCTGATGAGCGCTGAGTATATTTTGGCAGAGGGCAATCGGCGCGTAATCCTGTGTGAACGCGGTATCCGTACCTTCGAGACTGCGACGCGCAATACATTGGATATCTCAGCGGTGCCAGTGTTGAAAGAGCAGACCCACCTGCCGGTGATTGTAGATCCTTCCCACGCTACTGGGCACGCAAGCTTGGTGCCGTCCATGTGCTATGCTTCGGTGGCAGCCGGATGTGACGGACTTATCGTCGAAGTACATCCCACCCCTGAAACTGCTGCCAGCGACGGGCCCCAGTCGTTGCGCCCGGCCGAGTTTGCCGATATGATGATGAAACTCAAAGAATTTGCCAAGGTTTCCGGCCGCACTTTGGGCGGGGATGCTTAGTCTGGCGCGTTGAAATTATTACCGACTTACCTGCAGGAGAAATGATGTTTTTTATTCCGTTGTCGCAGTTGGAAAGTGTTGGTTTGGTGGTGCATGCGCTACGTGCTGCAGCCGGTGAAGCGGATTGCAGCCAGTGTCCGGTGCGCAAGGTATGTATGCGCCAGTGCCTCAGCATTGCCGATTCCGTTGAATCGATGCTTAAAAGCGGGGCGCTGCCTACCTTGGGAACGGATGACGACCCTCTGGAGGAACAGGAACGGGTTGCTGCGACAGCGGAAGAAACACGGGAACAGGAACAGAAACAAGCTACGAAAAAAGAGCCAAAGCAGGATGACGCCAGAAGCA
>JAQUDG010000052.1 GCA_028685815.1 Desulfuromonas sp. | reverse complement strand
CCCGACTTTACGCGTCAGAACAAGCATGGCTTCCTTTCACCGCTTACCCACAGGACTACATGTAATCAAGAATAGAAAGTCTAGATACCTGCCCCGTAACCTTCAGAGCACCCTCAAAAGCAGTCTCCGTATTGACGATTTCGGTTAAGATATGCAGGATATCCACATCTTCATAACGCGATAAAATCTGCCTGAGATCGATGCGCACCCCCTCTAGATGAAACTTGGAGTTCTCTAGGCGCGCAGCGTTATTGCCCATCAAACCGCGTTTACTACGTACCTGGTCCGCACCATTTTCTAAATCAGTCAGCATAGTCTGCAGATCGGGCACGGTGCGCAGTTGGAGTGGGGAATCGTCAGAATTGAGCAGTGAAATCGCCGCAGGAGTACCATCATTAGCGGTATATGCCAAAATCGGTGTTCCGGCAGTATTAAACGCCGGTATATCTCCATTGGCATGCAAATACATTGGAGCGGTTGACATGGATATATCACTTCCACCGATATCATTGACCGTTATTGCATATTTCTGACTGTACTCCGCAATAGTCATGCGATCCCCATTATCTTTCAGCACCAACTGCATACTTATGGGCTTCCCTGCATGAACTAATGGCACGGAATCTCCATTATTATCAAGTATCTGACTTGGAGGGGCTCCGCCATCCATTAAGACTGGAGTATAATTATTACTAGCAGAATCCGCATAGCCAATGGTGGGGGTCGGCAGCACTTCGTTACCATTGTAGACCTGCCCAGCTTCACCGCGGATTGAACGCTCAAGATCGGTGAGCATGCTGAAGAGGTCATATCCGGTGGTTTGCATTACCCCATCGCCATCGAGGTCGGTCTGCCCCAAGAACAATTCATTGCCTGGCAAATTGGTCTGGACATACTCACCCGGCGAAGCTTCAAGACGCTTAATATTGCTGTCCCCTGCGTAGGCCATAACCTCACCATCCCGTACAAACGGGAGAGCATCTTCCTTATATCCGCCAAAAATATACTGCCCACCAACCTGAGCATTGGCGGCACCAAGCATCATAGTTTTTATATGCTTTATATCATCGGCAAGGGTGTGCAAATCCTGATCACTCAACGAACCGTTGATAGCATACAAAGTCACTTCTTTGGCCTGCACCATCAGGTTTTCCACCTCATCCAGATACGAATCCTGGTTGCTCAGGCGATCACCAGCATTAGCCAAAGAGGTAATAAACCTATCCGTCGCCCTGATCTGACTACGCGCTGAAAGCACAGGGCGGATAGCAGAGGGGTCATCCGAGGGCTTGATGAGCTTTTTACCCGTAGCCGCCTGATTGCGCAAATCCTCCAACCTGCCGGTAAGGCGACTCATTTCGCTATTGAGACTACGATATGTGGTAGACAGAGTAGATTTCATAGCCTTTTACCTCTTAATGGAGATGATTGTTTCCATCATCTCATCTACGATGGAAAGCATTCGGGCTGATGCTTCAAAGCCGCGCTGATACTTAATCAAGGCGATCATCTCTTCTTCAAGGGAGACGCCAGCGACACCATCACGCATGTTATTCAACTGAGTAAGAGCATCTTGTGCTCCAGCGCGCTCAAGCCGATTCTGACTCGCTTCAATCCCTACCCGCGCGGCCATCTTGGCATAAAATCCGACAAAGGTATCTTCCCCGTTAACCGCCTTCTTATCCTTCAAAGCAGTAATTTCCAGAGCCTTGGTGTTATCTCCAGGGGCGCTGCTGCTACCAGCGGCGACCTTGCTCGGATCTTTCAGCGCCATCGCAATGAGGTTAGACATGCTGGGCATAGAAAACTTGGGGGCTTCGTAGCTGTCCCGAATAGCTGACATATCCATGCTGATGCTAGAGTTGCCCTTTGTAGCGGGGTTGTAAGCAGGCAGAATATCCAGCACAAAGCCGCCATCACCTAACTCACGGGCGGAAGCGCTCCCGATACCTGGGATACCCGGAATAACTGGAGGCCCAGCACTTCCATCTCTTGCTACATTGATAGCACTTGCCACATCTTCCAAGCTAAATTGATCCGTAGCAAGCCCTAGATTTATGATATACTCTTCTCCATCAACCGTAATTTTGATATCACCGCCTTTAAACCCAGCGAAATCATTTGTCGGGTAGGCTTGCGACTCATGCCGTCCGGGATTCTGGAAAAATGGTCTCCCGGACAAGCCGTCGAGTCCTTCGCCTTGTTCATGGATACTGTTGACTTCCTGCACCATCTGATAAGCAGTATAATCTAAATCTTGCTTAAGCGTAGGTATTAGCTCATCACGTATTTCCATTAAGCCGGCAAACTTACCCCCAAGGTTTTTATCTTTTATCGCAAAGGTAGCCTCACCGATTTTAAGTTGGAGGCTGATATCAGCGCCTGTTTCTATTGCTTGGAGTTCCAGGGCTGATGAGCCTTGTATCAGAGGCAACCCGCCGGGCAACTGTACGTTGACCGCACCGCCCCTTTCTTCAAACGACTGCACCCCAAGAGTGAAGGTCAGCTCTTGCAACAGCACATCACGGGTATCGCGGAAACTGTTGGCCGATTGCCCAGTGCCGGTTTCAATGGCCTGAATCCGGTTATTGAGGTCGGCAATTTGCTGGAGCTTCAGGTTGATCGAATCGACCTCTGACTTTATGGTGGAGTTAATATTGGTGCTAACTGTATCCAGATCGCGAGCTATGGTGTTGAACTGTTTCGCCAGTATCTCGCCGCGCTGCAACACCATGTCGCGCTCTACCTGCCCACTAGGGTTAGCCGAAAGCTCCTGCCAAGAGTCAAAAAAACGATCTATTTCAGTGGCGAGGTTTTCCTCACCAACATTAAAAACGCGCTCCAACTCCGCCAACGGGGTCTGCTTGGCGTCTTCAGCGCCAAGGAGGCGACTTTTATCCAGCAGTTGTTCAGCAACGAAAATGTCGTACTCACGCGCAATCCCAGAAGCCTTTACCCCCTGACCAACAAACAAGTTGCCGAAGCTCAGAGAAGGAAAATCACTAAGCATGAGCTTTTGACGTGAATAACCTGGGGTATTCACATTAGAGATATTATTGCCGGTAATCTCTATCCCTTTTTGGTTAGTAAACAGGCTGGTCTTAGCAGCATTAAGTGCTCCAGATAAGCTCATCAGATCCTCCCGGACAAGAGGTGGCCGCCAGAAGCTCCATTCACTGTCGTGCCGCTGGGATTATAAGTATCAGGGGCAGACTTACGCCCAAAAAACGCCATAGACTCACGAATCCAGTTCAGCGCCGACCATAACAGATAAGCGTTGCACCGGTTTTCAAACCTGATCTTATTCGCTAACTCTTTTTGCTCCTCAGTTAATGAGACATCGTCATCAAAGCCCTGCAGCTGCTGCATCAGCGCTGCTTTATCTCTAACAACTTCCTCAAGCTCATCAATACGCAGTTCGCGCGCGCACTCACGCTCACGCACCACCAGCGCATAGAGTTCACTTAGTTGGTCACTCAAGTCAGGTTTCATACCTCACGCTCCTGGGCTAGAAAACGCACCAAGCTCCCAGCGACTTTACTCAGATCTGGCTGGTAAGAACCTTCAGCGACCTGCTGCTTTAATTCTGCAACTTTAGCGCTGCGCTGCACATCCGTACCAGTCATACTCGCGCTTGTAGCTTCAACAGCTATTAGATTCCCTAAAATCGGCGCACGTAACCCCTCAATCGTGGATGTCTCTGGAGGGGCGACAACTCCACCGGTTTTACCTGCCTGCTGGAGAACAGAGGAGAAACTTACTTTGTCCTTTCCCTGCCGGCTTTGGTCAGTAGCGGAACTCTTTTGGGTGCGCTTTACCTGATTGGTCTGCAGCATCCCCTTATCACCTTGAATTTTAATATCCATAACATCACCCTCTGCGTCATCTTGTTATATATAAATTTTACGTACGAAATTTACGTGTAAATAACTGTATTTAACCTCTTCACTAGTTATCTCATCGACGGCTGTGAGGAAAATATTTAGCTTAAAAAAGCAACCTGCGCCTCTTCAGATATTTCCGTCCTCACTTCGCTCAGACCTGAACAGCCTAGCTTGTCCACATATCAGTTGGCTTCAGCGTGAGGTGTTTGCGCTGGTTGGTGCTAACTGACGGTAAATCTGCTCCCCCACGCCAAGACTCTGGCGGTGAGCAAGCTCCTGAGCAATGCGCCCGTCAAGCAAATCCTGATAAATCATCTGCGCGTTACTACCCTCAATTGCTCCATCGGAGGGTTCATCAGAACGCATGGATTTGAACATCAGCTGTAGCATGATAGCTTCAAACTCTGCGCAAGTGCTGCGCATCGCCGCGCCGCTAGATTTTTTGGAGGAAGAATTAAACGTTTCGCTTTGATTCATATATACGCGCGGATCAACATGCAGATTCATCTTATCCCCTACTCTTTATTCTCAATGGTTGTTTACACCAGTTAGACTTAACCTTGCGTTGCAAGTTTTCCGTCTGCATGTATCGACACACCTTGCCTGAATCTTTACCTTCCACCCATACATAATCACGTTACTATCCAGCCAAAGGTTACACAGAAGAAATTAAAAGGCACATTGCCGCAAATTCTCCCCTCTGGGATAAAGTTGCGGCAATGCGCCTTATAAGTTGAGCATGTGGACTTAAAAATTCAGATTATAACCAACTCAGCATGCAGCGCACCAGCTGCCTTAATGGCCTGGAAAATAGCTATAAGATCTCGAGGGGTTGCGCCAATAGCATTCAGCGCCCGTGCGACATCACCAATGCTCACCCCCATAGGCATCACGACCAGATTACCCTTTTCCTCGGACATTTCTATCTGAGTCTGTGGAGCCACAACCGTTTCCCCTTCCGAAAAAGGACCAGGTTGCGATACCTGCATCCCCTCACTTATGACAAGGTTGAGGTTGGCATGCGATACAGCCACAGTGGAAAGGCGCACGTTCTCTCCCATCACCACGGTACCGCTACGCTCGCTGACCACGATCCGCGCTCCGGTATCTGGCTGAATTTCCAGATGCTCTACTGCTGCGATAAACTCTATCAGGGGCATCTGCGCTGATGGAGGAGCCTGCACATTCAGACTACTACTATCCACCGGAGCGGCAAGCATATCCCCAAAGTAATCGTTGATAGCCTGTGCCATGCGGGTAACCGTAGTAAAATCGGCATCTCGCAGTTGATAGCGCAGCATACGACTCTCCGGCAGGTTAAAAGCTATTTCCCGCTCTACACTGGCACCGCCAGGAATCCGCCCAACGGTGGGATGGTTTTTCTGTACCTTGGCCGCTTTCCCGCCAAAGGATAGAGCTCCCACAGCTAGGGGGCCTTGGGCGACGGCATACACTTGTCCGTCAGGCCCTTTCAGAGGGGTCATGAGCAAAGTTCCACCTACCAAGCTATCGGCATCACCTATGGAGGATGCGAGCACATCGATGGAAGAGCCAGCCTTGGCAAACGGGGGAAGCTCTGCAGTGACCATAACCGCTGCTACGTTGTCGACCTTTACGTCTTTGCGGTTTAGACGCATACCGAGGCGCTCCATCATGTTGACCAGTGACTGCACCGTAAACTCAGTCTTATTGCTGTCTCCGGTCCCATCTAGCCCCACTACGAGCCCGTAGCCAACCAATTGGTTGGTGCGCACCCCTGAGATATCCGCCAAATCCTTAATACGACTGGCGTGGACCTCATGCGGTGCTCCGCTTAAGATCAGCACCAGCATAGACAGCAATACAAGTGTTGCCTTCGGTGCAACCGTGCGTGCAATTATGGCCGTCATGCTTACATACAATATGTGCAACATGGGCGATTCTTTCTAAAAGGGGCTGATCACATCGTACAGGCGTATAAGCCACCCGGGGCGTTGTTTTTCATCTATGACCCCTTTGCCTGAATACACAATATTGGCATCAAGGATATAGCGTGAATCAATTTCGTTATCCGGAGTTATATCCTGTTGTCGGATAATACCACTGAGATTTATGAGTTGTTTTTCGTGATTGACCATCACGCTCTTGCTTCCCGAGATGCGCATATTGCCGTTGGGCAGCACATCTATCACTTGAGTACTAATGGTAGCGGTAAGGTCTTCTTGTCGCGTGGTGGAGCCAGTACCCTTGAAATCGTTCTTGTACCCGGCGCTAATAAGATTGGCAGGGTCAATGCTACTGTTGAGATTAGCTAGATTGCTCTCCAGTCCAAACAGGCTAGTTATATCAGCGCTCGCAGAAGTACTGCGCCCCGTGCTAGTGGTTGCTTCCTTACTCGCTCTGGATTTTTCATGAATGATAACCGTGACAATATCACCCACTGAAGTTGCACGGTTATCCACAAACAAGCTGCCACGCCCCGTAGTCCAAAGAGAGCCTGGTGTTTGCGGTTGAGGCGCTACAATCTCTGGCTTTTCTTGGATAATTTTTCTAATCTCGTCTTCTGCATTCTGACCTTTGTCCGCACACCCACTAAGCAAAAGCAGCATTCCAACCCATACGCACAAAAGTCGATTCAGTATTTTCATATCAGAACCTCACCTTGACTGTATTTCTATCCACCACTTCAGCCCTGATCTCCTGCAAAGATGAACTGTTCTGCACCCGGATAGTCTGCCCTAGACGTCCGTCCTCACGCGCTGTGCCCGTAGCCTCTAGCCGCATAGTTCCTCGCTCGGCAACAATCCGTACGAAGGCACCGCGTTCGACCATAACAGGGGTCTGCAAGTGGCGTCTATCGATGGGATCGCCGGCACGTGCACTGCGATTAAGCTCCATTCCCACAGCATCTTCACATGCAAAAATCGGCTCGGCGGTATCGGTAATTTCAGACATTATGCATTCAACGTCACCGGGCTGAATCGTGATCCCGCGCCGAATACGGTTAGCGGCAACCACAATTTCTGCCTTGGCCTCCATCTTGCCACGCACGGTTAAATTGTTTACTACTCGTCCGTCAACTCGGTAAACAAGGGTTAGACTTCTGCTGCTAAACAAATTATCAGCTGCAGGGATCACTTCCACCTGCAGTTTGCCCCGTGGAACCACAAACGCTTCCGGTTGTTGGTAGGGCTCAAAGCGAATATCTACTCCAGGCAGTCGTTTTTGTCGCTGGGCCATAAAACTTGCAATGGTTGCGTTGATAGCAGACGTGGTCACTTTCTGGCCAGCTCGTTCGACTCTCACCACCTCTGCGCCGCTCCAGACGATGCTATCCTGCGCTACTCCTGCACGCTGGAGCGCGCGACCGATAAAGCTTCGATTCAGCTCGCGCACTTCGCCAGCCGAGGGTGAGCGCCCGAGGCGCAACTGCAGAAGGGATTCCGCCGCAGGAGATAAGTGCACCACATCACGTAACCTGATCTCTTCCTCTTCAACGCTGGCGTAGGTCACAACATCAACCTTGAGCGCCAAGACTTCACCCGCACACAGCAGGGGTACCATCTGGCACCAAAGCAGCAGCAGGGCTAAGCGTGAAAGAAACCTAGGCAGATTCGTCATACCTAGAGGAGGTTATTGGTCATCTGCAACATTTCGTCAGAAGTCTTGACCGATTTGGAGTTGACTTCATACGCCCGTTGTCCGGCGATCATATTTACCATCTCTTCCATCACACTGACGTTGGAACCTTCAAGAAACTCCTGCGCTAGGGAGCCAAAACCATTTTCTGTGGGTATTCCGATAATCGGTGCCCCTGAAGAATCTGTCTCATTGTATAGATTTCGCCCCAAGCTGCGCAGACCTGCTTCATTGCTGAACATGGCCAGCTCAATAATGCCGATCTGATTAGGGGTAGTTTCCCCATCGAGGAACACATCTACAGAACCATCCTGCGCAATGGAAATACTGGTAGTGTTTTCCGGAATAACAATCTGAGGCTCGAGCACGTACCCTTCAGATGTAGTCAAACGCCCATCTCCATCTTTTTTCAGGGCGCCCGCACGAGTGTACGCTGTAGTGCCATCCGGCATATCAACTTGGAAAAAACCGCGCCCCTCAATGGCGACATCTAGGTCATTGCCGGTATGCATTAGATCGCCTATGCCGAATATCTTCTGCACTGCAGCGGTACGAGATCCCAATCCGACTTGAATTCCGGTGGGAGATACGGTGTCTGCTGAAGTGGCGCTACCTGGGGTTCTGCTGATTTGGTAGAGAAGCTCCTGAAAATCCGCACGGCTTTTTTTAAAACCGCTGGTATTTACGTTGGCAAGGTTATTGGCAATTACATCAATATTGGTCTGCTGGGTGCGCATACCGGTAGCGCCGGTCCACAATGATCTGATCATTCAACTATCCTTTCAATGGATTTATATAAATTAAAGTGTCGCTATTTCATTGCTCTTGGCATTTAAATCATAATAATTCTTCATAACTTTATTATATGACTCGAACGAACGCATATTGTTGATCATCAGCGCAGCTTCTTCCATCAAGTTTACATTGGAGCGCTCCAGGCTACCCTGCAGAATCTGACTATCGAGTGACGGGGTAACTGCAGCAGCAGCTCCATTAAACACAAAACGTCCTGCGGTGTCGTGGGTAAGATCCTCAAGCGGTAGATCAAATATCGGAATCTGTCCGATCTCCCCCTCATCGTTCAGGATCCGGCCTTCTTCATCGACGTGAAAGGGGCCGTCAGGAATAACCAAGGGCTGATTATCCGCTGACATGACTGCGTTACCCTCATTATCAACCAGAGTACCCTCAGCAGTAAGGCTGAAGGTGCCGGTGCGGGTATAAAACGTCTCTGCGCCGCGCTGAACCCGGAAAAAACCCGTGCCGATAATGGCGAAATCGAGATCTCGCCCCGTATCGGCGATGACCCCCTGCTCAAAATCTATCCTGGCGGCGCCGATGGTGTTGAAGTTATTTCCTCGGCTACTTGTGCTCTGCACTGCATCACTGAGCACTGATGAAAAACTCATGCGCTGCTTTTTAAATCCGTTGGAATTTATATTACTAAGATTGTTACTGATAATCTCAGTAGCATTCATCCGTGCCACGGCACCGCTTAAGGCTGTATATATGCCTGAACTCATAATTGTAACTCCAAGATTGCACCTAAGCCAAATCGCCTAAGACATATTGCATTTACCTGCCCCATATTTCGGCATGTATAGCGGATTACTTTAGGGAGATAGTCTAGGATGGGAACAACTTAGAAAATAAACCAAGAAGGCTACTGCAAGAAGGCTTCAACGCACAGAGCAAACATGCGGGATGCAATGTCCTGCCAATGTAGCTCGAACCAGTTTTCCAGGAGGTCAGCGCCGTGAATTATTCTGAGCAAGACGAATCAGTGACATCAGCTGTGAAGTCTCTGCCACCGAAATGTGGAGGATTTCGGCTATCTGCGCAGCATCCATTCCCTGCTGAGCCAACGCTGCAACATGGCGATAGCGACTTGGAGCATCACCGGCACGCGGTCTGGACTGCAAACGGGAAATCAACTCCTCTTCAGGCACCGCGGCACTGGGCATTCCGGTTCTTTGCGCTACAGGATGCGCTCGCATCTGCTGCTCTTCAAGCCTGTTTATACGCTGCAAAGCGTGGTTTAACTGCTGCTCCAACTCAAGGCGCCGAGCTTCGTGCCTCTGCATATGCCGCCTTAAACCACGTAAAATAAGCGCCATGCACAGAATCATTAACGAGAGCAGCAGCGTGCCCACATCTATGGAACCAAGCGCATCTACGACATCTGCAACATTTACCTTGTTTGGCATTAGAAATCCGTATCCCGCGCCAATTTAGCCCTCAGTTTCACCAACGCCTGACTATGCAGCTGCGAAATGCGCCCCTCAGTCAGCTCAAGCACCTCTGAAATCTCTTTCTGGGTCAACTCTTCGTAGTAGTACAGTGACACCACCTGACGTTCTTTTTCAGTTAGAGCTTCAAGATGACTGGCCAATTGCTGCGCTAGCGCACTGTGCTCTAGGCTTTCATGCGCACTGGGTGAGTCATCCTTGAGCAGATCCATAAAATTGCGGGTTTCATCCTGCTCATCAAGAACCTCATTCAAGCTCACACAGCCCAAGTGCCCCACCTGAGAGAGCATCTGAAGATACTCTTCTAGACTCAGTTCCAACTCCGCGGCTACCTCATCCTCTTCAGGTGAACGACCATAGCGATGTTCCAGGAGCTCGATTGCCCGCGATATCCTTGACTGCTTTCCTCTAAGAGAGCGAGAGAACCAGTCCATTTTACGTACTTCATCGTAAATAGCCCCGCGAATCCGGCGTTCAGCAAAGGTTTTAAACATTACCCCACGCTCAGGGTCAAAGCGTGATGCCGCATCCATAAGCCCTTCCATGGCGGCGCTCATCATATCATCACGCGTTACAAAACCCGGAACCTGTGTTTTCATGCGTTCCACCACCAAGCGCGCCAGAGGCATGTGATCTCTGGCAAGACTCACCTCAGGAGAGGCTGTGTTGGAATAGATTCCGTATGCTGAAGACATATCAGGCATTTCCCCCCAGAGACAACAGTCTTTTCCAGAAAAACTGGAGCGACCCCTTGGGCTGAGTATGGCCGTTTTCGGCGACAAGCTTCCTCCCCAATTGCTCAAAAGCCAGGCTAACTTTATTGTTCGGATACAATTCAACCATCACCTTCTGAGACCGCACCGCTTCATACATTTTGCGTTCGAAGGGGATTCCGCCTAAATAATCGATTGATATATCCAGGTATCGGTTGGATACCATTGTCAGCTTACGATACACATCTAGAGCTTCGTCGGTGTGGCGCACGGAGTTTACTATAAGGCTGAATGATTTTTCGTGGAACTGGGATGACAAGAGCTTCATAAGGGCGTAAGCGTCGGTAATCGCGGTTGGTTCTGGGCTGGTAACCACTAGGATGTCCTGCGCAGCCTGATTGAAATAGGTGACATTTTCCGATATTCCAGCCTCAGTATCTATCAGAACAATATCAAAGTCCCCCGGCAGCGTTTCAAGGTCTTCTAGCAGGCGCATCTTGTGACCTGAGTCGAGACGGGTAAATTTCTGCACTCCAGAACCTGCCGGCAGGATCTGAATACCGTAAGGCCCTTCAACCATAATTTCCGCCAGACTACGCTGACCTGAAAAGAAATGATTGAGGTTATATTGTGGAGCTAGACCAAAAACTACGTCAATATTAGCCAGCCCGAGGTCCGCATCAATTATGAGAACCTTCTTGCCCATTTTACCCAATACTACCGCAAGGTTCGAAACTACGGAGGTTTTCCCCACTCCACCCTTGCCGCTGGTCACCGACAGCACCCTGGCAGCCTGATTCGCCCCCGCACTCATACGCGGGCTTTCACTAAGCTGACCACTCAACGAACGTAGGGTACGTGCCTGGTCGGTATGTTCAGACGCTAGATTTGTCATAAATTTTGCCCTTCACTGCTTTTAAGAATCAGATCTCCAATATATTCCGGAGTAAGCAGAATAATGTCTTCGGGGACCTTCTGGCCGTTGGCGACATATGATAGAGGGCAGTTGTGGCGTACATGAATATTCAACAGGACACCAGCGCTGGCGCACTCATCGAGCTTGGTCAAAAGCAGGCTACGCGGCGAAAGAACGCTGAAACGTTTATATATTTCACTGAGATCTCGATCACGCGTGGTAGCAGAAAGAACCAGATGGGTTTCAATTTCCGGATCCACCGCCAAAAACGCCTCCAACTCGTCCAAACTGACAGAATCACGCGGACTGCGCCCTGCGGTATCGATAAGAATAAGGTCTTTATTCTGATGGCGTGCAAGCACCTGCTCAAGATGTTCAGGATGCACCACAACCTCCACCGGCAAATTCATAATTTCACCGTAGACCTTCAGTTGTTCCACTGCGGCAATTCGATAGGTGTCAATAGTAATTAAGGCCACCTTCTTCCCCCCGGCAAGCAAGTAAGCCGCCGCAAGCTTGGCGATAGTGGTGGTCTTTCCTACCCCGGTGGGACCAATAAGAGCAATACGCCGCTTCTCGCCCTCATGTTCCGGGAAAATAGAACCATAAGTTTGGACCAGATCGGCAATGGTGGCGCGCAAGAAAGCCTGTACCTGCTCATTATCAGCCAGCTGAGCTGCCGACAGCTGGCCGGCAACAAAATGGGCGATGGTCTGGGCAGTATCCCCTTCAATCCCATAATCTTCCAGCTTGCTCACCAAGTCTGGCGCTACTCCTTGCAATGCATTGGAGCGGCGAGTTGAGAATAACCCTGAGTTAGATGGCGGCGGCACGTTTATGCGGGGCCGAGCTAGGCGTTCAAGCTGCAGGGGAAGGTCATCAACCAGATCGCCTACCATTTTACGCAGCGAACCAATCTCTGCGCGCATCTGTGCTACATCATAGTCATCTCCACGACTGTGCACTCCGTGCCCAAATTCGGATAGACCCTCAGGGGAACGCTGTTCGGGCGGGTATGCATACGCTGCCTGTTGCTCTAATCTTCGCTCAGTCCCTCGGTGCGCTGATTTCGGCTCTAGTCTTCGATCTCCCTCACGTTCAGGCCTCCAGGCAGATTCGCGCTCTGGCTCTCGATAGGGGTCCCGCTCTGTATCCTGCCCAGACCAACGCTCTGAAGTCGGCGCAACATCTTCGGGCGAACTTATCACCCGCTGACGCCGCCATATCTGCGCGTAACTCAACTCATTTTCAGTCGCATCGATATGTTCCAAGAACGGCTTCTCAGTGCGCGTCATGCCAGAGTGATCGAAAGAGGCGGGCGCGTAAGCTGAGCTTGTGCCACTCTCCATTTCAGCAGCGTCGTCAATGGCAGCTGTCACTTCGAGCATCGGTTTACCGAACAGCCCCATTCCTCCTTTACGAATGGTACGCGAGGACAAAATCAGGGCATCTGGCCCCAATTCTTCTCTAATCATACGCAGCGCCGAAGGCATATCTTCTGATTCAAACACCTTAACTTGCATCTGTCCTCACGGTTCCGATGGAACGTACCTTCAGATGTGGGGCAATCTCATTGTGAGAAATTACCGCCAGACTTGGGAGGTAGCGTTCAGTCAGTTTTTTGACATGGGGTCGAATAGTTGGCGAACACAACAACACAGGGGTCATCCCTCCACTGAAATTCTGCACCTGTTGGGCGATGGCGTCAAGAATAGTCTGCGCCTGGCGTGGATCGAGTGCCAGATGGGAACCTCCGTGCTCAGTGCGTTGCAACGCCTGATTAAAGATTTCCTCTACACGCCGTTCTAGGGTCATCACCGCCAACGTCCCGTCTTGCGCATATGCTGAGCTTATCTGGCGCGCCAGCGCACTGCGCACCCGTTCTGTAAGCACATCAGGGTCATTGCTTCCAGAGCTATAGTCCGCCATTGTTTCAAGGATGGTGCGCAAGTCTCGGATTGAGACCCCTTCGCGCAGCAGATTCTGCAGCACCCGCATAATCAACCCCAAGCTCAAGGGGTCTGGTACCAGCTCTTCTACCAGTTTCGGGTAGAGCTTCTTCAGGTTGTCTAGCAAATTCTGTGCCTCTTGGCGCCCCAGCAACTCATGGGCATGGCGCTTGATCACCTCGCTGATATGCGTCGCCATTACCGTAGTGCAGTCTACCACAGTGTAGCCAGCAATTTGAGCACGCTCTTTCTTGTCCTCTGAGATCCAGATTGCTGGCAGACCGAACGCGGGCTCCTTGGTTTCAACCCCTTTGATGGTTTCCGTCGCCATGCCGGGATTCATGGCCATAAAGTGACCAGGAAGCATCTCGCCCCCAGCAACTTTCACCCCTTTGAGGATAAAGCTGTACTCATTCGGCTTTAGCTGCAGGTTGTCTTTGATATGTACGGGGGGAACAATAAAGCCGGAGTCAAGCGCAAATTGCTTGCGTATTGAACGGATCCTGCCGAGAAGCTCTCCCTCCTGAGCTGCATCCACCAGCGGGATAAGGCCATAGCCTACTTCGAGTTCGAGCAGATCAACATGCAACATCTTGTCATAGTCATCGTCTTGCGCTTCGGGGCGTTGCTGTGCTTGCCCGCGTGCCTCTTCCTGTTCTATGGCGGCTTCTATCTCACCGGTCTGCTGCAGCCTGAACGCAAGGAGCCCGAGAATAATTGACAGCGTGACAAAGGGGCCGAACGGCATCCCTGGAATAATCGCAAATACCAACAGAATCCCCGAAACTACCCACAGGGCTTCAGGATGGATGCTGAACTGCGACTTAAGATCGGAGCCAAAATCGCCGGTTCCAGCGGTGCGAGTCACCAGAATACCTGCTGCGGTAGAAATGACCAGAGCGGGGATCTGCCCCACCAAGCCATCACCTACGGTGAGGATGGTGTAGTTCTGTGCCGCTTCAACAGCGGGCATCCCTTTTTGCATAACCCCAATAACAAACCCGGCGCCGATATTTATCATGGTGATGATTATGCCTGCGATGGCGTCACCACGCACAAACTTACTCGCACCATCCATGGCACCAAAGAAGTCTGCCTCTTTGGCAATGTCGGCACGGCGTTGTTTGGCCTCCTGATCATTGATCAGCCCTGCATTTAAATCTGCGTCGATGGCCATCTGCTTACCTGGCATGGCATCTAGAGTAAAGCGGGCGGCAACCTCGGCGACGCGTCCAGCACCCTTGGTAATAACCATGAAATTTATTACTACTAGAATTATGAAGATTACTACGCCGACAACATAGTTGCCCCCAACCACAAACTGGCCGAATGACATAATAACCGAGCCTGCAGCGCTGGGACCTGTGTCGCCATACAGCAAGATTAGGCGGGTAGACGCAACATTAAGGGAAAGGCGGAACAGGGTTGTAGCCAGCAACACTGCTGGGAAAATAGCGAACTCAACGGAGCGCTTCATGTACAAGCTCATAACCAAAATAAGTAATGATATGGTTATGTTAAGCGACAGGAATATATCAAGGAGAATAGATGGTAACGGGATAATCATCAGCATCAAGATACTGACAAGACCCAGCGCCGCAACGACATCGCTGCGAACCAGCAGATTCACCCACTTATTATGCGTTATTACCTCAAGCATCTATCTTACACCACCAACTATCTACGCTTCAGTCCATAGACATAGGCCAGAATCTCAGCCACAGCCTTGAACATGGCCTCGGGGATTACGTCACCTAATTCAACACCATACAGAGCTCTGGCCACATGGACATTTTCAACCAGAGGGATGCCATTTTCCTCTGCAACCTTACGAATCCGGAAGGCGAGCTCATCAGCCCCCTTGGCCACCACCACGGGGGCATCCATCTTTTCATTGTCATAGCGGATCGCTATCGAAAGGTGGGTCGGGTTGGTGATAACCACGTCCGCTTTCGGAACTTCAGCCATCATGCGACCGCGCGCCATTTCCTGCTGTAAAGAACGAATCTTGGATTTAAGATGAGGATCTCCGTCGCTCTCTTTGGACTCTTCTTTCTGTTCTTGCTTGGTCATCTTCATTTTCTCTTCCATTTCCCAACGCACAAAGAGAAAATCAAGTAACGCCAGCAACAGCATAACGCCACAGGCTTTGAGCAGCACACTTAAAGCAACGTCACCCACATAGCCAAGAGTACTGATAACTTCCATATCCACGAGTTTAAGTGCGCGTTCAAACTCGCCCGCAAGGGTAGCGTAGGATATATATCCCACTAGCAGGACCTTGGCCAGAGACTTTAACATTTCCACCAAGGAACGTTTGGATACAAAGCGCGCTGCACCCTTTATAGGATCGAGCTTACTAAAATCAGGCATCAGCGGTTTGCCGGTAATCAACCAGCCAATCTGAACAAAACTGGACAGAAACCCTACCACAAGAACGAGAAAAAAAAGGGGCATAACCAGCCTAGCAACCTGCCACACTACAAATATCAGCAGTTGTACAACTGATTTCGGGGTTACGAAAAAAGTACCGGAATTATATAACAGATGCTCAATAAGATTGGTGAGATTGCCCCAGAAGGTTTCGGCATAAAAATACCAAAGTAAAATGGATGCAGCCAGCAGCAGTGCGGTGTTGACCTCTTTACTCTGAGCTACCTGCCCCTTTTTACGAAAATCGTCACGCCGTTTCGACGTGGCTTCTTCTGAACGTTCTTGCCCCTGCTCTTCCGCCATCAGCCCCGCAGCCCTTCAAGCAACAACCAGAAACGGTCCGGCAATATGGCAAATTCAGTTTGCAGCAACGATATTACGACGGACATGGTAAGCCCGGTTATGATGAAAGAGAGTCCGATATTGATGGGGAACGAGAGCAGAAACACATTCATTTGTGGGAAGATACGTGACATTATCCCTAGTATCAGGCCAGAAAGAAGCAACACTGCTAGCACTGGAGCACTGAAACGCACGGCCACAACCAGCATATGCCCCATTAGTTCAACAATGTATGGCACAGCCGGTCCAGACAGATCAAGTAATCCTGGCGGCAGAAGTTCATACGAAGCCACCATGGTACGCAAAAAAATGTGGTGCCCGTCAATGGCAAGAAATATCAGAATGGCAAACACATTCTGAAACTGCGACATCAGCGACACTTGCCGCTGGTTTTGCGGATCGTACACGTTGGCCGCCGCAAAACCCATCTGATACCCCACCACCGTCCCCCCAAACTCAACCGCGGTAAAGATAAGTCTGGAGATAAAGCCCAGCATCACCCCCAAGATGACCTCGTTGGCCATGAGTAAGCCCATGGAAACGGGAGAGAAATCGGTGATATTTATACTGGTTTTGACCGCAGGATAGACCAACAGCGTAAGCATGACCGCTAAAGCAATCTTGACCCGACCCGGAACCATATTGGTGCCGAAAACTGGCATACTAGCGAGAATTGCCGCTACACGAGACAGGCAGATAAGCATATGCTGCGCTGCGGCGACCGATATCAGGGAAAGCTCCACCTATCAGCCCCCTATGGTTGGGATAGCCTGAAATGTATTCTGCGTAAACGAGATCAATACCTGAATGATCCAGGGTGCGGCAATGATAAGAGATAGTAGCACCGCTACTATCTTGGGGATAAATGTCATGGTCTGTTCGTTAATCTGGGTAGCGGCCTGAAAGATACTAACCATTAACCCGACTAAAAGCCCTGACAGCAGCATGGGTGCAGAGATAAGAAGTACGGTACGCACTGCGTTCTGACCGAGATCTACTACAAATTCAGGTGTCATTATTCGCCCCTATTTCTGCTCACTTCATCTGCTATAGCATGAAATAAATTAGGCAAAACTGCGCACAAGCGAGCCCACAACAAGCCCCCATCCGTCCACAAGGACAAACAGCAACAGCTTAAACGGCAGTGAAATCATGGGTGGGGGCAACATCATCATCCCCATCGACATCAGCACTGAGGCCACCACCATGTCAATAACTAAAAAAGGCACATAAATCATGAAGCCAATCTGAAAAGCGCGGTTAAGTTCCGAGAGCATAAACGCCGGCACCAGGGTTACGGTTGAAACCTCTGTGTGATCAGCGGGTTGGTCGGCACCCGCGATATCAATAAGGAGCGCTAAATCTTTCTCTCTGGTCTGGGTGAACATAAATTCTCGCATGGGGGCAATAGCCTCATCCAAAGCAGTTTCCATCGCCATATTCCCACTTAGATACGGCTGGATCGCATTCTCATTCATGGTATTAAACACAGGAGTCATAATAAAAAAAGTCAGGAATAGTGCCAGGCCGATAATGATCTGGTTCGGCGGCATCTGCTGCGTAGCCATGGCTTGGCGCACAAAAGAAAGCACCACCACGACTCGGATAAATGCAGTGGTCATGAGAAGGATTGCCGGCGCTACAGACATGATGGTCAAGACCAACAGCACCTGGATAGCCGTAGATACCTCTGCCGGAGTAGTTGCGTCCGTCACCCCAAAGGATATGGTAGGGATTTCCAGCGCCATAGCAGTCTGCGGCGCTAGCAGCGCGATTCCAAGGGCTAGAAGAGCCGGAACCAAAAAGGGCAAAGCCAAAGCAACCAGAACTGGTA
>JAQUDG010000051.1 GCA_028685815.1 Desulfuromonas sp. | reverse complement strand
GGGTCGATTGCGCCTTCGACGCAGCGCGAGGGAGTTGTTGGAGTGCCTGACTGATGGTGCGATTATGATGCGGCTCTGCAAATCCCAAAGCTATCTGAACCGATGGCGCTAGAGGAGTTGCGGCGCGGCGCTGCTCTATTTTGGCGCTCATTCGAGCATAAACCTCTTGCTGCTGTGGGCTGAGGTTTGCCATAGCAACGGTGTTGCTAGCATCGGTTTTGAAGGCATAGTAACCGATGGTGGTATTGAGGAGGGAGAAGTCTGCGGGAAGTGCAGCGCAGACCTGCTGAAGCAAAGCGTAATCCTCTTCGATGGTGAGGCTGGTATCGATCTGGAGTAAACTTGGGGGGATGCGCTCCCTATCAAACATATAGCTGTGCAAGGGGCAGAAGTTATGGCGAAAAAGGTCGTGCAAGGTTTCACCTTGATACGGAATGGAGGCCAGATACCCGCGACTGTAGCAAAAGTCGCGATACACATCGACAACCATAGGCTGGACGGAAGCAAAGGCTATGGCTGCGTTATTGGCGCTGAGTTGCTGAGCCAGAAGTTGATATGCTTCGGGAAAAAGAACATCGTCGTAATCGAGAAAGGCTAGATAGCGCCCTGTGGCTATGCCGATACCGGCTTGCATTAGGTGCGCGCGGGCGTCTTGAGGTTCGGGCTGCTGACGATTATGTAGCTGTAGAGTTGGAGCGTTATCGCCCTGGAGTAAAGGTTGCAGCGCGTGGCGTAATTGCTGCTCCTGCTCTGGGGTAAAGCACTGAAGGAGGAGGATAATATTCAACGGGCGATAGGTTTGCCCCACGAGGGAGAAGATGCAACGCTTGAGTTCTAGCAGACGCGAAAAATCGTGGAAACGAACCAAAACATCAAGGTGTGGGCTGTTTTGCATATTTACACCTACCAACGGGGCTTGGCAAAACTAAATTGATGAGAAAAATCGGCATAGTGACGCATAGCGACGGGGACAGTTTCGACCTGTTGGGTCGGGGGTTCGTGCCCAAGGGCGCGGAGTTCGGCGCTTAGCCAAGATTCAAAATCAGGCGCGACCCACTTACGTGCAAGCAGGACGCCGGAGGTATATATCATTTTTACGGTTTGCGCACTATAGGGGCGGTTGGTTACTTCGTGCAGGAAGAGCGCGCGCGGGCACGTGAGCAAGGCAAAACCGTGGGCGCGAGCGCGCCAGGAAAGATCGACATCTTCGCAGTACATAAAAAACTGAGGGTCGAAGCCAGCGAGCTCAGTATAGGCGGCGCGGGGAATAGCCAAACACGCGCCGGAGACCCAAGGGGTGACGAAGGTGGTGGAGTCGTAGGGCTTTGGGTGTTCGGCTGGAAACTGCAGGGCCTCTATCAGGGCACGGTGCTGGTGCGCGTGCATCATTTGGGCTAAGGCAAACACTGTTTCTGGATGAAAGGCTCCATCGGGGTTAGCGGCGATGTAGATTTCAGCTCCAAGGTTAAAGGCGTGGGACATGAGTTGATTGTGGGCGGTGCCGAAGCCTGTATTCCCCTGCGTGGGCAGGTACTCCACCTTGGCGGATGAGGCTTGTGACAGGGTGGAGAGGTAAGCTGCGGTGTCAGCTGCGGTAGCGTGACCGTTATCGATTAGATATATGCGTCCGTGCTGCTCTAGGCCAGCATGTTCGAGGGCGATTAGCGCACTTTGAACTAGATTGTTAAGGGCGGGCTGAGGATTGTTGTAGGTGACAATGCCAATAGCGACGGGGTACTGGGGCGCAAGCTGGATGGTGGTTCCAAGGGCGCGACGCTGGAGGGCATGAATAAGAGCTGGCGCTGGGGCAGCGACGGGAGCAAGCGGAGAGCGGCGCGACAATGTTGTTGCAGCGGTGAGGCGAAAACCATGTTGAGCGAAAAAGTCCGGCAGTTGTGTTGCCGCCTGCAGTTGCTGAATTGCGGGGGTATGGGACAGCAGGTCGGGACGCGCGATTTTAAGCCACTGATAACCGGCAGATTCGCAGATATAGAAATAAAGACGCTCGATGGCGTGAGCCAGGGTAGCATCAATTTGCCCAGCCTCAATGGCGAAGTCATCTATATCAAGGGATGCGTCCAAAAGTGGCTGCAAGGCTGCGCTGCGCGCCCAGAACATGGAACCAGAAGGAAAATCGAGAACCTGATTGGGGCTTAGGTTGAAGCCTAGGCGTTCGGCCAACTGCTGCGCGCAGGGCAAGTTGCCACCCCAGTTGATCCAGTGACGCACGGGCTCAAAGTGCTGCGCGGCGATGATTCCGAGATCGGGCTGGTGCTCGAAGGCGGCAAAAACCGAACGGACTATGGCGGGAGAGCCGAGTAGGGTTTCGAGCAAATAACCGCGCCAGTGTTCTAACACCCCTGCGTGGCTGGAATGTTTGGAATGCAGGTGCAAAATGTAGGTATAACGCGGATAGACGTCGGCGAAGCCTATCAACTTAGGCGCGATGTCGCGCCCTCGGTTGGGCAGGACGCGAATTTCGAGGAGACCGGCGGTGAAGTCGCTAAAGGCGGCGGCGATTACTTGACGTTTAAAGGTGGTATCGGTGGAAATATACAGGTCGAAGGGATACGGTATATGGCTCAGATAATTCCGTATTTCACCAGCGAGGTCTGCGTGGAACAGATGACAAATTACAGCTATGGGGCCAGAGATAGGGCCAGCGGGTTCACATTCTGAGGCCTGCGGATCTGCGCCGAAGCATAGAAAGGGGACGGCAAGGCTGCTGTCGTCCTCAGGAGGACGCGCCACTTCTGCGGGTGGTGGCTTGAGTGGCGATTCAGAGGGTGAATCTTGAGGATGGCGCAGGCGGCGCAAAATTTGGCCGGTCAGCGTCCACCATACGAGTTCAAGGGTGCGGCGCGCGTAACGACGCAAGGCTGGAAATTTCTGGGAAATTCTACGGAGTGGATAGCTAAGCTTCCAGCAGGAGCTCTGGGCGATGGCGGCGTACTGCTGCAGAGCGAGATCGCGAGCATGGATGGCTTCTTGCAATTGAACTGTGGTTTCCTGCAGTTGGGCTGAAGCTTCCTGTGTGACTGCATCAATTTCGGCGTTTTTATGCTCTAGGTTCTGGTTGAGCTCGGCGATACTTGCGGCGCTGTTTTCCATAGCGCGGTTGAGCTCGTCAACATATGCGCCTCGCTCATCAAAACGCTGGGTGAGTTCGCCAAGGAGATAACTCTTATGCTGCTGGGTGCCAAGGGCAGCGAAATAAGTGCGTAGCTGCTGCTTTATCTCGGAGTTTGGCTGCAACCAAGGATATTGGTGCGACTGAACAGAGTGCCCCACCTGAAGCACACCTAGGCCGTTGGAGTGATAGAATTCAATGTTTTCGGGAAATTGCTGCTGCAATTCGTGCCAAAGCCGCCAGACGCCAAAACCGGGCTCTCTCACCATGGTGTCGTGAAATAACACCAGTGCGCCGGGGGCAAGCTTGGGGAGCCAAGCTTCAAAATCGTGCTTGGCTGCAGCGTAAGTGTGCAGACCGTCAATATGGAGAAGATCAATCGAAGCGGGAGAAAATGATTCCACCGCCGTCTCGAAGGTGGTACGCAGCAAGGTTGAAAAAGTAGAGTAATGCTCTTGATTATGTCGACTTACGTAGCTATAAACATCTTCACTGTAGTTACCAGCATGTTCGTCACCCTGCCAGGTATCTATCGCGTAGCAGCGGGTGGCGAGATTTGCCTGCTGTATCCCCTGACAAAAAGCAAAGTATGAGTTGCCCGCATGGGTGCCTAATTCCACCAAAATACGCGGACGCGAGGTTTGCACCAGCCAATACGCAAAGGGCATATGTCCTACCCAGGCCAGCGGTCGGGTAAGGGATAAGGGAGAAAAATGAGCTATGTTGAGTAAATATGCGAACTCACCGGGCATGGATTTTCCTCAATGCGAGAATTGAATAGCTTTAAATGTCGCGGGCACAACTGACATGCACGGCGAAGATTAGACTTTCAAGATCGTGCCCAGATCGGTTCAAAACACTCCATCGACATGACGCTGTAGCTGTTCTAAACTCGCGGCAACGGGATACGTCATGCCATGCGGGTACCGACTGAGCAGAGAAGCTGGACTAAATAGCGCGGCGTTACTCAGTAGTATTGAAATCTTACTAACACAGGGATTACTTTAAAGCTAGGTGGCTACCTTGCGAATACAGAAGATGTCATACCCCATCAAGCCCGCATCGGCAACAGACGCATAGTTTGAAAACACCAGACTCCAGTATTTTGCCAGTTTGCTTCTTTTGTCGGCATTATACGCTTGGGAGAATTGATATATGGGGCTGAATACACGCGGACCTATGCGTTTAAGCTCGAGAAGCTCCAGACCATTCTGCTGGAGCAGGCGTTCCATGGTGGCGACAGAGTAAAAAAAGTTGCCGCGTCGAAAACGGACTTTTGAGTTATCTTCGCAGGTGATATCTGCAATAATTCCTTTAGCCCCCGGCTTCAGAATGCGTGCCTGTTCTGCAACAAAGCTTGGAAGATCGTGGTAGTGAAAAGTAGATTCAATGCAGATGGAGAAATCAAAACTATCCGATGAAAACGGCATGGCAAGCGCGCTACCGTGGACGTGCTGAATGCGCTCGCCACAACCACAACTCTGCGCTCGGTTGCGGGCGTATTCTAGTTGATAAGGGGAAATATCCATGGCGACCATTGACACGGGATACTCTTGACATAGGCGAGTAGAGTTCCCTCCCATACCGCAACCTATCTCTAAGCCGCGCTCACCGGAGCTCAGCGGCACCAGCATTTGGGTAAAGATCTCAAATAGACGGCGTTGGGCAGCATACAGATTATGTATATCTGGATCCCAGCAGCCGAAGTTAAGTGTTCCACCAAAGCCGAGGTGCGGATCTGAGCTAAAATCAACCCAGTACTCGCGCGACCAGTTATAAAAATCATTTATTGTATCCACATTTGTGTCTTTCATGACATCTCAGAATTAGGCAAGTAACACATTCTTAAGCTGGTTAGCTTGGTACTCGAACAGGGAACTAGCCAACATAAGGATGTGAAAAAACCCCCATTAAGTCGTGAAACTCCTGCCGAGGGTAGTCAATATAAGCGTGTTCAAGTGCAGAAAACACATGCTGCGTAACCTGTGCATCAGATTGATGCTGAAGCGGTTCTACTGGGGCATGAAACGTAAGTTCATGCACTCGATGTTCCGCCACGTAGCAAATTGAGCAGGGAACTATAACAGATCGAGAGACGCGTGCCAACTTCGCAGGGCCAGTCTGAACCCACAGTGTGCCCCCATTAAACAATATCTCATGTTCTGTGGGGTATTGTTCATGTTCCCGAACATCGAGTGCGACCCCCAAGACTGAGCCTGTTCTCTTGAGCCAGTTCAGTATTTTTCGTGGAGTCTGATCGGTGTAAAAAATTTCAGTGCCATAATAGTCCGCCATTATTTTATGAATATGCTGCCAATACTCCGCTTCATCAGTGCCCATTAAAGGCAGATTTCGCCTAGACGCAATAACGGTATATGGGACATCAAACAGGTAGCGCATGGCTCCACCGATTAAAATCCAGCTGCCGTGATGGAGAAACCCCAGAACCACACTGCTTTGCTCTAGTGCGGGAAGAAGATTCTGCGCATACCCCCTGACGACCATGCGCCCACGTGCGTACGCGGGAGTGGCGCGCAGAAGCTCTTGCTTCATAAAATGTTGGTACTCAGCGGCGGTGTAATCAGGCTTGAGCTCGGGCGGGGCCGGTGCTATAAGGGCATTTAAACGGCGCTTAATCCGCGTGCCAAGGTTTCTACTGGAGATCAAGTCAGATGTTGGCATGCTCAACTCCAAGTATGTGCCAGGGACACCACCCCAAGCTCAAGGTTATTCTGCGTAATATGCAGGGTAGCTGACATGTTTACGCTGTCATAAACGTGGATGCCGTTCTCACACATCAGGTATACATCGAGCTGATAGGTGCCCCTAAGTAGAGCAAGCTTGGGGAAAAACACTTCTGCTTCACCGCCTTCAGGGGTTACAGCTGGGGAGCAATTATCCAGATGAGTGGCAGTACTCGCGACTATCTGCCCGTCTTGACGTACAATACATACGGCTACATGAGGCATGGGTAGTGTCGGAGCGCAGGAAAACGCGATATGCATCCTAACGTCGGCGGCGCAAGTCAGGAGGGTGAAATCCCGCCCAGGCTGGTCATCTACCCATACTGCTATCGCAGAGATGAAGGCTACGCCTGTTGGCGTGCTTTCTGGGACGGCTGACTGGGCTGAAACCTCTTCCGTAGCGGGCAGATCTGCACGAGCGCTTGGAGAGGAAAATGACTGCTCCAACCCAGGGCTGCTGACCGCGTTGCCACGATTAAGATAGTCGGTGTAAGACATGACGACATCTGAAGGGATACCGAACTGGGCAATCTGTCCGTCTTTTAGCCATAGGGCAATATCGCAGATGGCTTCGACTTGATACAGGGCATGGGAGCAGAACAAAATGGTCTTACCCGCTTTTTTCATCTCCATGATGCGTTCGAAAGATTTGCGCGAGAATGCGCCATCTCCGACAGCCAGGGCCTCATCGATAACAAGGATATCGGGGTCGACGTTGATGGCAACAGAGAATGCGAGACGCACGTACATGCCGCTGGAGTAGGTTTTTACCGGTTGGTCAATGAACTTGCTGATTCCAGAAAATTCTACGATTGAATCAAAGGCGGCGTCTATCTCTTTTTTGGACATCCCTGCGATGGTGGCACTGAGGTAGATATTTTCTCTGCCGGTAAACTCTGCATTGAAACCGGCACCAAGCTCCAGAAGTGCGGCTATCCGTCCGTTTACTTTGATCTGGCCGTGGGAGGGGGTAAGGGTGCCACACACCAATTGCAGCAGGGTCGATTTGCCAGCTCCATTGCTGCCAATTATTCCGACAACTTCCCCTGGCCTAATCTGAAGATTGACATCACGCAGGGCCCAGAATTCTTTGAAGTAACGCTTCCGTACGCGCGCAAACATCTGCAACAGGCGGTGATGCGGCTTTTGGTACACTTGGTAGCACTTGCTCACATCAATTAAGGATATAATGGGTTCAGCAGAAGTTTCAGAGAACATCGGCAAAACCTCTGCGGGTTTTTTGAAACCAGACAAGCCCGAGCCAAGCTGCCACAAGG
The DNA here is from genome assembly GCA_028685815.1 of Desulfuromonas sp. Lineage (GTDB taxonomy): Bacteria > Desulfobacterota > Desulfuromonadia > Desulfuromonadales > Desulfuromonadaceae > JAIVHC01. The sequence goes on along the minus strand of JAQUDG010000051.1, from coordinate 10,810 downwards.
GCGGTCGAGGTTAGTTTTATATAGCCAATCGGGTCAATGTGATTGCCGAAAATAAGAACACCCCGTCCCTGGTCCACCAGGAATGTGAGGGGGTTCAGATACAGGATGGTCTGGTATTTCTCAGGCACAGCCGTTACAGGGTAGAAAATAGGGGTCAAAAACATCAGTGCGGTAACCAAGACTGCAACTACCTGTGCAACATCACGTAAATAGACACCTAGGGATGCAAGCACCCAACTGCCAGCCAGGCATATGCTAAACAAAGGAACAAGGAGAAGCGGAAATTCAAACACAGTCACGGGTGGAATGCCGAATACAAAGATCGAAAACATCAGTAGAACTACTAAATTAATTAAGGTGTGGAAAAACGCTGCGCCCAAAACCACTAGCGGCAATATTTCGAGGGGAAACACAACCTTTTTTACATAGGTTGTGTTCTGCAAAATTAGGCTAGGAGCCCGATTGATGCACTCGGCAAACAGGTTGAATATCAGTAGGCCGGTAAATAGCAGCAACGCAAATTCAAACCTAGATTCACCCTGAATAACATTCCAGCGCGCCTTAAAGACGACACTAAAAACAAAGGTATACACCGCCAGCATAAACACAGGGTTAAAGAAAGACCATAGCACACCAAGAACAGATCCCTTGTAGCGGCCTACCACATCCTGCCTGATCAACGCAAATACAAGGGCCCTATAATCCCAGCACCGCAGAATTAATGCAAACGGGCTCAACGAAGTAGAGATCATAGCTGCGCTTGCCAGACCCTAACGCTAGTACCAAGGGCATAATCCAGTTCGCTTTGGGCTTGCTGCACGGTGCTGTAGGCGTGGGTCAATTTCAATTCCGCGCGAGTCAGGCGCAATTCGGCGTCCAGAAGGTCTTCGAGGGAGTACATCCCCATTTCAGCCGATTCGGTCGCGACATCATACGCTGCGCTGGCGTGCTCGATGGTCTTTTTCGCGTCTTTTATGCTTTCAAATCCCTGAATGAGGCGCTCAAAGCTGGTGTTGACTTCGGTCACAATGGTATTGCGCTGATTAGCCAACTGCTGGCGGTAGCGCTCCACAGCGATCCGTTGCTTGCGATATGCGGCGATGTTGCGCCCCCCCTGGAAGGGTCGCATGCTCAGGTTGAGGGTGAGGCTATAGTAGTCACGCTCGTCGCTGGTTCTTTTGCTATCGCTATAATCCCGCGTGTAATCGGTCCAAGCTGCGTCAATTTCGGCGCGGGGCAGATTACGCGCCAGGATTGACTGGGCATCTTGCTGGGCCATATCTATGCTGAGGCTGCTGAGCTGAACCTCGGGGCGCTGCTCAAGGGCAGTTAGAATGTAATACTTGAGATCCTCACGGGGGCGTTCTGGCAACGCATCAAGGGTTCCGCTGATATCGATATGTTCGCTCGGGTGGAGGGCGAGCCATTCGCGCAGCTGGGCGCGTGCTATAGCCTGATCTGAAAGGGCATTGGAGAGTTCATAGCGGGCGTTGGAGAGTTCGGCGGCGACTTCGTGAAGACGGAGCTGTGGCGCTAGCCGCTGCTCGACCCAAGCGGTGGCAATCTCTTGTTGTTCTTCAAGGCGCCCTACGGATTCTTGCCACTGCTCGATACGGCGCTGGGCGTATAACAAATCGTAGTAGCTGGAATTTATCTTACGGATCAGCCGATTTTTAATATAGAGCAGCTCGTTATCGCGATACTCTTTGTTGGCACGCGCATGTTTAAGCCCGGCAATACCAGAGAAACCGGTGAATAACGGTTGAGACAACCGGGTACTGAAGCTGTCGCTATTCTGGTTGAGGTAATCATTATCGCGCTCGTTATCGGCATTGTTACGCAGTTTATTGTAACTGTAATTAAGACTAAAGGTGGGAAGAAACGCGCCCCACGCTTCCTCGATACCCCGGTCGGCTTCCTCACTTGCGTACTGATAGGCGTTAATTTCGGGGTTGTAATCAAGCCCGCGCTGTACGCACTGTTCGAGGGTCATGGGGATAGCACCCCAACTCAATAACGGCACAAGCACGAAAAACATCAAGGTTGAAATTTTGGTTAAATGCATAGCTGAAACCTTAAATCCGTATTGTGAGTCACAAACAAGGCGATCTGAATTTACCGTGTTCGCAAAATATCTTTTTAGAGATAAGAAACTTACTCCCTAACCTCTCCGGCATGCATGTCCTACAGCATATGCGGTATTTAATTCTCGCGCAGGGCGCGGTCAAAGTTTTCTTTCAGCGGCTCGATGAGATAATCGAGCACGGTGCGCGGTTCGGTCTTAATAAACACCGCGGTGGGCATCCCCGCGCTGATGTACAGATTGTTGGCATGGAGTTGGTCTTTGTCGAGCTCCACGTGCACCAGGTAGGTGGGCTGCTCACCGTAGGGGGTTCTGTGCATGATGCGATCAGCGGAAATATATACCACTTTGCCAGCAATTTTGGGGGTGGTGCGCTGCTCGAAGGCAACTAACTGTACGTCGGCATCCTGCCCCTTGTATACGTGGGTGATATCTTGGACCTGGATGCTGCACTCAACAATAAGGGGGCTATCTTCGGGAACGATGTCGAGAATGGGATCGCCGGGACGGATTACCCCACCTATGGATTGCACTTGCATGGCGATTATTTCACCGCCGACTGGTGCGGTGATATTGAGGCGGTTGCTGGCATCTAGCAGAGGGAGCAACTGCTGTTGCATGTCATAGAAATACTGCTGATTTTCGTTAAGCTGCTCGATAGCTTTCTGGCGGTATTCACTTTTAAGGGAGCTGATGCGTAACCCGAGTTCGGCGATGCGTTCGCGCAGTTCAGCCCGGGAACCGTTGAGTTGAGCTAGGGTTCCTTCGCGCTCGGCGACATGGCGCCTAAGTTCGAGGATGCGGGTTTTATCGATATATTGGCGCTCGTATAGAACTTGTTTGGCGTCGAGCTCTTCTTTGAGGGCAGCGGCTATCTTCTCTTCGGCATCTATGCGACCCTGAAAGCTGATATCCTGCTGATCGAGCTGATCTATCTGTTTTTCTAGCAGGGAGGTTTGCTCCATCAATATGTGACGTCTGGATGAAAACACCTTTTGGGCTGATTCGAGTAATTCATTAAACTTATGCTGCTCTATTCCCACATCAGAGGTGGGCCAGACTATGCTTTCGCGCATGTCACGTTCTGCTTGCAGGCGAATATCTGCAAGACGCACGGCAGCAAGGCGCAGTTGCACTTGCTCGGTCTGCGAGGTGATGCGAGAGCTATCCAGGACAATAAGTGTCTGCCCTGCCTGCACTTTGTCACCATTGCGCACCAGAACTTGCTTTATGATGCCACCTTCAAGGTGCTGGATAGTTTTACGGTCGGTATCTACCCGAATTTCGCCAGAGGCGATAACCGCACCGCTTATCTGGGCAAAGGTGATCCAGGTGCCGCCGATGCCAAAGAACACGACAATGATAGCCATTCCGACCATGATAATGCGGCGGCTGTCGGCGAAGGTGACGTTTAGCTTCGGCGGCGGCGCGTTGGCGTCGGTAATTTGGGCATAGTCTTCGGCGGTGATGCGATTACGGGACAATCTCTTTTTCAGGCGCTCTTTTATATTTTTCAAATCTATCATTTGGCTAGGTACCTTATAGGCGTTTTGTTTAGGCGTTTTATTGAAAATGCGGTTAGTTCAAGAACATTTCGCGCCACACAAGCAAGGCGCTATTATGCTTGCATCTGACCTTTGGTTTCCATCAATTTTTTAAACACGGCATCGCGGGGGCCAAACATCACCTGCTGCCCCTCTTTGAGCATCAGTATTTTGTCTACACCGGAGAGAAGGGAGGGCTTGTGGGATACTACCACCAAGGTGGTGCCCTGTGCTTTGAGTAAGGGCCACGATGCTACCAGCGCGCGTTCACCTTCGTCATCAAGATTGGAGTTGGGCTCGTCAAGGATGATAAATTTTGGTTTGGCATACAGGGCGCGGGCGAGGCCGATACGCTGGCGTTGCCCCCCCGAGAGGACGACGTTCCCCTCCCCGATCCGCGCATCGTAGCCCTTGGGAAAGCTGAGGATAAGTTCGTGGACCCCGGCTTGTCTGGCAGCCTCAATGACGGCGTCAGAGTCAACTTCACCCATGCGCGCGATGTTTTCGGCAATAGAGACGGGGAAGAGCTCGATATCCTGGGGCAGATAGCCAATATAGGGGCCAAGCTTTTCTTTATCCCAAGTGAAAACATCAGCACCATCGAGGCGAACGGCGCCGGCGTTGGCGGGCCAGATACCTAGCAACAGACGGCACAGGGTGGACTTGCCCGCACCGGATGGGCCAATAAGGCCAAGTGACTCACCTGGTTCGAGGCTAAAGTTGATGCCGCGCAAAATGACGGATTGACCGATAGCGAAGCTGACCGCTTCGACCGCAAGGCTGCCGGTGGGAACCGGGAGATCCATCTGCTCTTTTTCTTCCGGCTGGGACAACAGAACGTCGAGACGCTTCCACGCACCGCGCGCCTCCACCATACTTTTCCACGAACCGATTCCCATCTGCACTGGCGCGAGGGCACGCCCCATGATGATGGAGGCAGCGATCATGCACCCGGCGGTGGATGACCCTTCGAGAGTAAGCCAAGCACCAACCCCGTAGATAAACACCTGCATGGATTGACGCAACCAACTGGAGAGGGATTGCACCAAACCAGCGCGACGGCTGGATTGGGTCTGAAGTTTAGTGACGGTGTCGTTGTATTCAGACCAGCGGCTAGCGACCCCTTCGAGCATCCCCATGGAGCGGATGGTGCGGGCGTTGCGGCGCGCGGTTTCAACATATTTCATGGAGAACCCGTTAACGGTGTTCGCTGCATCGAGGGGCTGGCGGGTTATTTTTTCGTTTATGATGGCGAGGATCACAAGTAAGACTGCGCCTGCGGTGGCGACCATCCCGAGCATCGGATGGAGGGCATAGATAACCGCGAGAAAGAGCGGGGTCCAGGGGATGTCAAACAGGGTGAAGATGGCGTTACCACCAAAGAAGTTCCGCACGAGATTTACATCGCGCAAGGTGGCTTGATCGGGCTTCATCCCCAACAGTGCGGACTGTTTGATTACGCTGTCAAGGACGGTGCGGCTCAGGGCATGGTCGATGGCAACCCCGCAGCGTACCAGCAGGCGCGAACGGGTAAACTCAAGCAGGGCCATAACAATCAGACAGATAACCGCTGCCAAGGTAAGGACGAATAAGGTCGGCATACTGTAGCTGGAAAGGACGCGGTCGTAGATCTGCAACATATAAATTGGGAAGGTGAGCTGCAGAACGTTGATAAACATACTGAAGAATGCGCCGTATGCGATGTAAGGGCGCCAGTTTTTGAAGAAGTTTTTCATAGGATCGTTTCTACTTGTTTGGAGGAAAGCAGCGGATTATCAAGCAGTTTGTCGCACCACCTAAGGGAAGAAGCGGATAAATAAAGTAATTGGGCATAGTGCGCTTGTTAGCAGCTGCAGTCAAGCCCTTATCTTTTAAAGCCTTTTGCGCGATTTTTCTTGTTTTGCCCCTTTAGCTCCATCACCTACCGATAGCACTCGGCATGTTTTAGGGTTGCCGCATTTTGATCTTTTACCGACAAGACTGGGCGGTCAAGCGCTGGCCATTTTATATTGAGCTCAGGATCATTCCAGAGCAGAGATTTTTCGTATTCGGGGGCGTAATAAGCGGTGGTTTTATAAAATACGTCTGCGCTGGGGCTTATCACCGCGAAGCCGTGGGCGAAACCTTCGGGGACCCAGAGTTGCAAGTGATTTTCTGCACTTAGGAATGCACCGACCCAAGTTCCAAACGTAGGTGAACCGAGGCGCAAGTCTACTGCGACATCGTAAATCTCACCCGCGAGACAGCGTACAAGCTTCCCCTGGGGCTGAGGCATCTGATAGTGTAGACCTCGCACAACTCCGTGCGCAGATCTGGAGTGATTATCCTGCACAAAAGTGCGCTCAAGTCCGGTTGCCTCAAGCCAGCGTTTAGAATTGAAGCTTTCCATAAAAAATCCGCGTTCATCTCCAAAAACCTGGGGCTTTATGAGGAGTACGTCGGGGATATTTGTGCTTATTATTTCCATATCAGACCATTTTAAGGTTGTGAGTTTTGACTATTTACTATCTAAAACCACCTCTAAATAGTCTCTGTAACTCGATTTAGGGGTGTCTTGGATGATCTGCTCGAAGCGGGGACGATCAATAAACCCTTTGCGGTACGCGATCTCTTCGAGGCAGCCTATCTTCAGCCCCTGACGGGCTTCCAAGGTGCCGATAAAATGACTCGCTTCGAGCAAGCTCATGTGGGTACCGGTATCGAGCCAGGCAATGCCACGCTCCAATCGCTCTACCCTTAATTCGCCACGGCTTAGATATGCGAGATTAACATCAGTAATCTCTAGCTCTCCGCGCGCTGAGGGCTGTATCTGCTTGGTAATTTCCACTACGTTGTTGTCGTACAAATAGAGACCGGGAACGGCATAGTTAGATTTCGGATTAAGGGGCTTTTCCTCGATACCTATCGCCTTCCCTTGCGCATCAAATTCAACCACCCCATAACGCTGCGGATCGGTTACCTGATAGCCGAACACCTTGGCACCTGAGCTAAACTCATTAATAATGCGCGTCAGCTCCATTTTACCGTAAAAAATATTGTCGCCCAGAATCAGACATACTGAATCTGTGCCGATGAAGTGTTCCCCGACTAAAAAGGCTTGGGCGATCCCCCTTGGCTCAGGCTGGACAACATAGGTAAAACGCACTCCAAAGCGGCTACCGTCGCCCAAAAGCTCTTCAAACCTGGGGGTATCTTCAGGGGTAGATATAATCAGGATATCGTTAATCCCAGCACGCATCAGGGTAGATATCGGGTAGTAAATCATAGGTTTGTCGTAGACGGGTTGTAATTGCTTACTTGCCACTAAAGTCAGAGGATAGAGGCGACTGCCAGCTCCACCAGCTAAGACAATTCCTTTTTTAATTCCAGACATGCTTCAACCTTTATGTATAGATAAGCGAGCTTAGCCAGATTCAGATTCTGCGAAAAAACAGTGTCTTGCGCTCAATCATCCGCGCTCTGATTGCGTTCGTCTAAATACTTCCTCAAACTCCACCTCCATGAGGGCACAACTATTCCGGTGGCCGCAACGATCTTATCTTTGGACAACACTGAATAAGCAGGGCGTTTAGCGGGAAGCGAATACTCCTCAGTGGCAATCGGTTTGACCTGTTTTACTTTCAGCTCATTATCGCGCTGCTGTAAGCATTCAACTATTTCACACGCAAATTCATACCAACTGCACTGCCCTGCGTTGCTGTAGTGGTACAGCCCGTAGTGATCAGTTTTCAATAGTGCCCAGATGACGCTGGCGAGATCACCAGTAAAGGTAGGCGTTCCTACCTGATCGGAAATTATGCTCAAAATCTCACGTTCGTGCGCCAAGCGGATAATGGTTTCGACAAAGTTTTTACCCCAAGGACCGTACAGCCAACTGGTACGCACGATAAAATAATCATGTAGGGGACTAGTTTCAACCCTGATTTCGCCCTGCCGTTTACTGGCTCCATAAATAGAGATGGGCTCAGGCGGATGGGTTTCGTCATAGGGAGCTAAGTCGAGAGTCGATCTGGTGCCGGAAAATACAAAATCAGTGGAGATGTGCATTAATGTAGCATCTATCTGGGCTGCAACCATGGCAAGATGCCCAGGACCGTCTGCATTCACGGCGTATGCCTGTTCAGGCCTAGATTCACACCCATCTACGTCTGTAACGGCGGCGCAATTGATGATGAAATCAGGCCGCATTAGGCTCAACTGTGCTGAAACTACGTCAAATTTGGCGATATCAAATTCGGGCAGAGTGCAGAGGATCAGCTCAACATTAGAAGGCGCAAGTGCCGCGACCATGCGCCCCAGCATACCATCGGCGCCAATTATGGCGACACGTGCACCATCACTTAGCTTGGTATGTGTGCCCATGAATCAACATTTCTCCCTGCTGATCTCGTCTTGATATGAGCCATCGAGGATAGATTCAACCCAAGCAGAGTTTTCGAGGCACCAAGTAACGGTCTTTTCTATCCCTTGAGCAAAATCCATGCGGGGACTCCATCCCAGAGCGGTAGCTATCTTAGTTGCATCTATGGCGTAGCGCCAATCATGTCCGGCGCGGTCAGCTACATAGCGGATCAGCGATGTCCTTTTCTGACCTGAGGTGAGTGGTGCCGCCATTGCATCAACCATATTGCAGATAGTGGTCACAACCTCAATGTTCTGCTTTTCACTGTTGCCCCCGATGTTGTACGTCTCCCCTACACTACCATTCTCCAATACGGTAGTGATTGCACGGCAATGATCTTCGACGTAAAGCCAGTCGCGCACGTTTTTGCCGTCACCGTAGACAGGAATCTCAATCCCAGTCAGGGCATGATTTATGGCAAGGGGGATAAGTTTTTCTGGGAACTGATAGGGACCGTAATTATTGGAGCAATTGGTGATAAGAGTGGGGAGACCGTATGTATGAAAATAGGCATTTACCAGGTGGTCTGACGCTGCCTTACTTGCTGAATAAGGTGAATGGGGATCGTAGGGCGTTTGCTCGGTAAACTGTCCGGTTTCACCCAGTGAGCCATAAACCTCATCGGTACTCACATGCAAGAAACGCTTACCACGTAAATCATCTGCACCCCAGTGCTTACGCGCCGCTTCAAGCAGGGCAAAGGTTCCATTTATGTTGGTGCGAATAAATTCCGCTGGACCGCTTATGCTGCGATCAACATGAGATTCAGCGGCAAAGTGCACAACGGTGTCGATCTGATAACGGGTAAAGAGTGCATCGACGGCGACAGCATCACAGATATCCGCTCGCACAAAAGTATAGGCGTCGCTAGCTGCTACGTCGGCAAGGTTGGCTGGATTGCCTGCGTAAGTGAGTTTATCCATATTGACTATGTGCCAGTGTGGATAACTATCCAGCACATGGCGGATAAAATTCGACCCAATGAATCCGCATCCACCCGTAACCAGAACATTTTTTCTACTTTTAACGTTGCTCATATTAAGCACTCCAGCAGGCCAAAACTGCCTGACGAATATCGCAAGCAATGTCATGGAAATGGACATAACAAAAAGGGGCTAAGCTAGAAAGCTTAACCCCTTATTTTTTATTGGTGCGCCGCAGAAGATTCGAACTCCTGGCCTTCTGATCCGTAGTCAGACGCTCTATCCAGCTGAGCTAGCGGCGCAAGGTGTGTGGTTATCGCTTATTTTTCGACGATTGTCAATATAATTTTTAAACAGTTCGAGTAAATGTGGTGAAGCGTTCTAAATGGCGGAGAGGGAGGGATTCGCCTACTCCCTCGCCTACATCACGTTGGCTCCTGCGTAGGCTCCCCTGCGCTCACTGACGCGGACATCGTGTCCGCTATTCTGACATTTAGTCAGCGTTTCGCTCCGCTTCGAATCCCATGAACGTTTCTGTATCTTTTAAATGGCGGAGAGGGAGGGATTCGAACCCTCGGTACCTTACGGTACACCCGCTTAGCAGGCGAGCGCCTTCAGCCTCTCGGCCACCTCTCCGCATTACTCTGTTCATTGTCTTGCGTATTACAAGTACGTTCCGCTTCGAATCGTACAAACTTTACTGCTATTTATACTGGCGGAGGAGGTAGGATTCGAACCCACGGTACTTGCGTACAACGGTTTTCAAGACCGCCGCCTTCAACCACTCGGCCACTCCTCCGCACTATATTCAATTATGTGTTTTACTCTTTACGCGCCTGCGGTTATCTGTTCCAGGCCACCCATATAGGGGCGCAGCGCTGCTGGAATTATCACGCTGCCATCTTCTTGCTGGTAATTCTCCAGCACTGCTAGCATGGTTCTCCCTACAGCCAAACCTGAGCCATTCAGGGTATTGACAAACACTGGCTTACCACCCTCTTCCGGTCGATAGCGAATACTGGCGCGACGTGCCTGAAAATCACCAAAGTCGGAGCAGGAGGAAATCTCGCGATACGCTTCCTGCGAGGGGAGCCAGACTTCTATATCATAGGTGCGGCGCGCAGAAAAGCCTATATCGGCAGTACATAAATCTACTATTCGATATGGCAACTCAAGCAGTTGCAGCACTTTTTCTGCGTGTCCCAGCAGCGTATTAAGTTCTTGCGTTGCTGTATCCGGGGTAACGAATTTTACCAGTTCAACCTTGTTGAACTGATGCTGACGTATCAAGCCCCGGGTGTCCCGACCATGTGATCCTGCTTCTTTGCGAAAACATGGCGTGTACGCGGTGTAACAAATTGGCAATTCCGCCGCGCTGAGTATTTCTTCCCGGTGAATATTGGTCACGGGCACCTCAGCGGTGGGGATCAGAAAAAAATCAGGGTCTTCGAGGTGGAAAAGATCATCCTCAAACTTGGGCAATTGACCCGTCCCCGTCATGGTGCACCTGTTTACCATAAAGGGCGGAAGCATTTCAACATATTTATGCTGCTCGGTGTGGAGGTCGAGCATAAAATTTGTCAGCGCGCGCTCAAGGCGGGCTCCGGCCCCTTTATACAGAACAAAACGTGAACCTGCAAGCTTGGTAGCGCGCTCAAAATCCAGAATATCCAGCGCTTCCCCGATATCCCAATGGGGCTTGGGGGTAAATGCAAACTCGCGGACCTGCCCCCAGGTGCGCAACTCAACGTTATCTTCTTCGCTGCGTCCGACAGGACACTCGGGCGCTGGCAGATTGGGTAGCGCCATGAGCAGGTTATCGAGCTCGGCGTTATGCTGACGCAGAGTTTCATCTAAC
>JAQUDG010000156.1 GCA_028685815.1 Desulfuromonas sp. | reverse complement strand
CCACGGGTAATAACCACCGAAGGCGCTTCGCGCTCCATCTCTTCCTTAACGACGCTTTGGGTCAGTTCCATATCCCAGGGATCGACGACGCGCACATGTTTAACCCCAACACTGCGGCACAGCTGCTCAAGGTCGACTACTTGGCTGGATGCACCCGTAAGGGTAAATCCGGAGGATGGATTCTCCTGCCTGCCGGTCATGGCGGTGATGCGGTTATCCAGGATGATGAGGGTAGCGGTGGAGTTGTTGTACACCATATCCATAAGGCCGTTGATGCCGCTATGCAGGAAGGTGGAATCTCCGATAACCCCGACCACCTTTTGCCTCTCCTCTTTGCTGAGCACCTTGTTCAGTCCAGTAGCGGTGCCGACGCTGGCCCCCATGCACACACAGGTATCCATGGCACTGAGCGGTGGCATGAAGCCGAGGGTGTAACAGCCGATATCGCCGGCAACAAACGCCTTCAGGCGATTCAGGGCGTAGAACACCCCACGGTGCGGACAGCCGGGGCACATGTTTGGTGGGCGCGGCGGAAGCTCAATTTCGGGAGTAAAATGTACCGGGATATCTTGATCGAGCAGATCTCTGCGTATCCTCCCAGGGGTGAGCTCGCCACACAGGGACAGGCGTTGTTTGCCAATCACCTCTATCCCCATCGCCTGCACCTGCTCTTCGATGAAGGGCTCAAGCTCTTCAATGACGTACAGGGTTTCATACTTGGCCGCAAAATCGCGGATGAGCTGCTTGGGCAGCGGATACACCAGCCCGAGTTTCAAAACTGAAGCATCCGGCAGCACCTCACGCGTATACTGATACGAAATTCCGGCGGTGATCACCCCCACCTTGGCACTGCGTTCTTCCACCCGATTAAACGGCTGGGTGCAGGCCCACGTGGCTAAGGCTTCGAGCTGCTCTTCCACTATACAATGACGCTTAAGCGCATTACCGGGGAGCATGACAAATTTAGGCGGATTTTTCTCCAGCTTTGGTTCTGGCAACCCGGTCAGCGGTTCTCCTGGGGTGACGATGGATTTGGAGTGGGAGATGCGCGTGGTGGTGCGCAGAAACACTGGAGTGTCGAACTGTTCACTCAAGGAAAACCCTAGGCGGGTAAAATCAAGGGCTTCTTGGCTGTCAGATGGCTCAAACATGGGAACCTTGGCGGCTCGGGCGTAGTGGCGGCTGTCCTGTTCGTTCTGGGATGAATGCAGTTCAGGGTCATCGGCGACAGCCAGCACCAGTCCACCATTAACCCCAGTGTAGGACAGGGTAAACAGTGGGTCGGCAGCGACGTTTAAGCCGACGTGCTTCATGGCTACGAGGCTGCGGGCGCCACCGAAACACGCGCCAATTCCAACCTCAAGGGCCACTTTTTCATTGGGAGCCCAAGACGAATTTATGGAAGGGTAATTGGTAGTATTTTCTATAATTTCCGTGCTCGGGGTGCCGGGGTAAGCCACAGCCACTCTGACTCCGGCCTCGTACGCGCCGCGCGCGATGGCTTCATTACCGGATAAGATTTCACGCTTCATGGACAAATTATATATCCTCTCAGATTTCCAGGTTGTGGTGCAGGTTAAATATGGAGTACGTGCGTATGTCGAGCGCAGGTTGGACGCACGTTAGGCACAGGTGTTTATGCGCGCACAGCGGTGGCCAAAATCAATGCCTGATTAGTTACTTAGTCACTGCACCCTGACCAAATTCGCAACTATAGTTTATGGGCTGCTTTGTTGTCAATTCCAACTGCGATTTTTGCTGGATAAGAACAGAACCATTGTGATGGGTACGTTGCGCTTTGCTCACCCTACCCCATTCATTCCAGCATTTATATCCGCAGATGACGCAGCAAAGTTACCCCTTCCTCCTCTATCCGTCATCCTCGCGCAGGCGGGGATCCAGTGACGTTGAACCTCTGGATTCCCGCCTACGCGGGAATGACGTGATGGGGTCGCGGGAATGACGTGATGGACGTTGGTGACCTGAAGTGATGGGCACGCTGCGCTTTGCTCACCCTACCTCATCCATTCCATTTTTTATATCCGCAGATGACGCAGCAAAGTTACCCCTTCCTCCTCTATCCGTCATCCTCGCGTAGGCGGGGATCCAGTGACGTTGAACCTCTGGATTCCCGCCTACGCGGGAATGACGTGATGGGGTCGCGGGGATGGCGTGATGGGCCTGCGGGGACGACGTGATGGGCATTGGTGACCTGCAGTGATAGGAACAGGAGTGAAACGATGTGCCCATCAATAGATATTCTATTGTGGCGCGCTTGGAGCGGAACGCACTTGGGTTCCCAACTGATGCAGATTGTAGTATAAGGGACGTTTTGTGTGGAATGTTCTCGTATCATATGTTCAGAGTAAACACCCAGTGTCTTTTATCTAAATAATGCTGTGATTAAAATACAAGAATGTGGAATCTGATGAAATCAACATCTTCAATAGCCATTGTCGGTATAGGCGGTATTTTCCCCCAAGCTCAGAATCCAGAAGCTCTCTGGAACATCGTAAATTCCGGAATCAATACGGCAGCAGAACCTCCGGTTGGACGCTGGGCCCTGCCGCTGGAGCAGGCGTACGCGCCGCAGAAGGGTTTGGCCGACCATGTCTATTCGCGTCGGGCCTGTTTTGTAGAGCAAAGCAGCGTGCAGCTCGATTACGCGCGCCTGCATATTGACCCTGAACTGGTGCAGCAACTCGACCCTGTGTTCCAACTCTTGCTGCATGCTGGCACTCAGGCCTTTTTTGATCTCGCCTCCCTCCCCGCCACGCGGGACCGCATTGGAGTCATCGCGGGCAATTTGGCTTTGCCCACAGAGGCCACCGCGCGGTTGGCGCAGGATTATCTTGGGCGCACCTTAAGTGAGCAGATCTGCGGATGTCAGATTGCACCAAGCGCTACCAACGCACTCAATCGATTTATGACCGGACTGCCTGCGGCAGTACTGGCGCAAGCGCTAGGGCTTGGAGGCACCTGCTTCACCCTGGATGCCGCCTGCGCTTCATCCTTGTATGCGCTAAAACTTGCAGTGGAAGAGCTGCACAGCGGGCGGGCGGATATGATGCTCGCTGGTGGCGTGGCGCGCCCAGATTCTCTCTACACCCAGATGGGTTTTTCCCAGCTGCGCGCCCTCTCCCCCACCGGCACTTGTTCCCCGTTTGACCAGAATGGTGACGGCCTCGTGGTTGGTGAAGGTTCCGGCATGGTGGTGCTCAAACGTACTGCCGATGCGCTCCGTGACGCGGACCACATCTACGCCACCATTGAAGGGATCGGGATTTCCAACGACATCGGCGGCAGCCTGCTTGCACCCACTTCGGAGGGACAACTGCGCGCCATGCGGGCAGCGTACTCCCAGGCAGGCTGGGATCCACGTGCGGTTGAATATATCGAATGTCACGCCACCGGCACCCCAGTTGGGGATGCAGTTGAGGTGGAGAGCCTCAGACAACTGTGGGCCGCTGCCGGCGCTGATGAAGCCTCAGCTGCCAGCGCGAGCTGCACGCTAGGGTCAGTGAAGTCCAATATCGGGCACCTGCTCACCGCCGCCGGTTCCGCGGCCTTACTTAAAACCCTGCTGGCGTTCAAACATAAGACCCTACCCCCCACTGCGAACTTCAACGTGCCGAGTGCGGCGCTGGCGGCGGAGGGGATGCCGTTCAGGGTGCTCAAAGAGTCCCAAGCATGGGTGCCTCGTAATCCCAGTGGGTTGCGCCGCGCCGGGGTAAGTGCGTTTGGCTTCGGCGGCATCAATGCCCATGTGCTACTGCAAGAGTGGGGGCAGGAGTTGGAGCAGGAGACTTCCGCTCCGGCCCATGTTGACCCCGCTAACCCTGTGATCCAGGCGATCCAAGCTGATGACGATGTTGATGCAGGGATAGCTATCGTTGGTATCGACGTGCGTACGGCTGCCAACATGGATACAGCGGCGTTCCGGCAGCAAGCCTTTGCAGATGGGTCTGCAGACGAAGCAGAGCCGAACAAGTGGCAGCATCCCCAACACTGGGGTGGAGCGCAACAGAGTCGCTGGTGGAACGAAGAGGGGTTTGCCCCCTGCACTGGCCACTACCTGCGCGAGGTGTCGCTGCCTGCAGGGAAGTTCCGTATCCCCCCAACCGAGATGCGCGAAATGCTGCCACGCCAGGCCCTTATGCTGTTGTGTGCCGAAGCAGCCCTCAAGGATGCCGCTGCCACAGATGCAGAGCACACCAACACCGGGGTATTTATCGGTACCGGACTCGATTTTA